>JAAZUX010000151.1 GCA_018623955.1 Flavobacteriaceae bacterium
AATCCAAAGGCCGGCATAAAAATTCGCACACCCATTCCGGCAGAGCGTTTGGAATTAAAAGGATTGAAGTCTCTAAAACTATTATACCCGTTTCCGGATTCTAAAAAAGAGAGAGCGAAAATGGAGGCACTTGGTTTTAGTGTAATGGGGTAGCGCAGTTCAAAGGTAAATTTGTTGTACAACAAGGAACCATCTCTGCTGGAGAGGGATTGGTTTTTATAACCTCTTAGGGCGATGGTTTCACGCCCATCCAGCGCATAACTTTGCATGCCGTCTCCCCCCAAATAAAATCTTTCAAAGGGGATGCTTCCACGTTCTTGATTGTAAGCCCCTATAAATCCAAAATCGGTCTGGGCTTTAAAAACAAGTTTTCCAATGATGCTGGTGTACCATTCTCCGCTGAATTTGAGTTTGTAGTATTCCAGCCATCTGAATTTTTCTTGATCGATTTTTGCTTTATCGGGGTCTCCGTTGGGCAATTGAAACTCCTTGCGGTTTTCTAGATTGCTAAAGTCAATTCCGTTGATCAGAGAGTAGGGAGGGGTGAATTTTCCACTGATGGTAAATTTTGAACCCCCTACAGGAAAAATGGGGTTGGTGAAAGTATTGTTTCGGGACAATGATACCGTATAGGTGAGGTTGTTGGCACTTCCATCTCCAAAAGTGAACAAGCCCGTATAATAATTATTCAGATCGTAATACTGATAGGCGATGACCTGGGATAGGGTAAAGAAATCGTCGGGCCGTTTTAGTCTTTTGGCCAAGCCTAAAGTCAAACCACTGATTTGAAAATATTGGCTTTCGTCGGCCCTACCGGTAAGATAATCGTAGCGGTATTGAACGGTATGGGATAATGAGGTAGAAAACTGAACAGGTTCCCGTCCCCCCATCCAAGGTTCTGCAAAACTAAAGCTGTAGGTGTTGTAAAACTGACTGGCCTGCAGCCTTAAACTCAGATTTTGACCGTCTCCCATAGGCAGGGGCTTATAGGTGTCAAAGTTAAAGATGTTTTTAAGGGAAAAGTTGTTAAAGGAAAGCCCGAGGGTTCCGATGAATCCTCCACCTCCGTATCCTCCCTGAAGTTCGATTTGACTCGCTCCGGCTTCAACCAATCCGTATTCAATGTCTACCGTCCCTGCATTTGGATTTACGTTCTTAAAATCAGGATTTATGTTTTCTGCATCGAAAAATCCAAGTTGCCCCAATTCTCTGACCGTTCTGACGACCATGTCCTTACTGTACAATTCTCCCGGTTTGGTTCTCAATTCCCGGTAAATTACGTGATCATTGGTTTTGGTATTTCCTACCACCGAAATTTTATTAAAGCTCGCCAGCTTGCCTTCGGAAACCCGAATCTCAAAATTGATGGTGTCATTTTCTGCACTGACCTCCACGGCATTGATGTTTGAAAACAAATAACCATTATTTTGATACAAGTTGGTAAGATCATTGGCATCGGGCTTATCATCCGCAATACGTTTCTTTAACAATACGCCATCGTAGGGATCTCCTTTTTTGATTCCCAATACTTGACTGAGTTGAAAGTCGGTATAAACCGAATTTCCCAGATATGATATGTCTCCAAAGTAATATTGATTGCCCTCCTCCATATCAAAATGGATAGAGATGGTATTGTCCTCATTATTTACTAACGTATCACCTACAATTCTGGCATCGCGATATCCTTTTTCTTTGTAGAAATCCAGGAGGTTTTGTTTTCCTTCCTCAAAATCCTCCTCAATAAATTTGGACTTTCTCCAAAATCTCAACGGAAACTTTTGCTTGGTTTTTTTGAGTTTTGACCTCAGTTTTTTATCATTGAACACTTCATTTCCTTCAAAGTTGATGGCTTTAATTTTTACACGCTCACCCAAATCCACATTGACAACCATATCAAAGGTATTGGCTTTGATGGAGTCTGGGATGGTATTAAAAGCTACTTTGGTATTCAGAAAACCTTCTTTTTGAAATTTATTGATGATGTAGTTTTTGGTATTGGCCAAAAAGCTTTCTGAAAGTTTTTTTCCGGCTTTGAGTTCAGTTTCCTTTAGTAGCGGTTCAATTTTTGTCTTTTTTAACCCATTGATTTTTACTTTGTTCAAAGAGGGCAATTCCTCAATCTCAATCTCCAATGCCACACGATCTCCCTCGATTTGGTTGATGTAAAAATTGATGTCACTAAAGAGCTGTAGGCTCCATAATTTATTGATAACCGAACTGATCTTGTCTCCGGGGATGTTAATTTTTTGTCCTTTTCTCAATTGACTGTATGAAATTACGGTCTGATCGCTAAATGTTTTGATACCGCTTACCTTAATGGTATCGATGGTGTAGAGTTTTCCTTTAACATATTCGTCTAAATTCTGTGTATGGGCGTGAAAACTACCCAACAAGAAAAATGAGCAAAGGACAGTGTAGAATGGGTTGAATGACTTATCCAAGAAGTTGCTTACTTGTCTTTCCAAATCTGCGCTCTCTTTTTTGGTAACTGGTTAATGCTTTGTGCAAATGTTTTTTTGTAAAATCGGGCCATAGTACCTTAGAAAAATACAATTCTGCGTAGGCGATTTGCCATAACAAAAAATTGCTAATTCTCTTTTCTCCACTGGTTCGAATCAGTAAATCCACATCAGGCAAATTCTGCGTGTAAAGATGCTCATTTATAATGGATTGGTCAATTTTTTCGGGAGAAATTATGTTATCTTTAACTTTGTACGCCAGTTGTTTCAGTACATTGGCAAGCTCTTCTCTGCCTCCATAACTCAATGCCAAGGTCAAAGTCATTTCCGTATTGTTTTGAGTTTGATCCATCACGTATTCCAATTCAGTTCTAACCAACTTGGGAAGTTGATCTGTGTTTCCAATCACGTTCAATTTGATTCGGTTTTCGAGTAACTTTTCGAATTCACTTCTGAGGGTATTGACGAGCAATTTCATCAAAACGCCGATTTCTTCCTGGGGTCTGCTCCAATTTTCAGTTGAAAAAGCATAAAGTGTGAGGTACTCAATTTTAAGTTGAACGGCTTCTTCGACAACCTCCTGTACTGCCTTGACACCATACGAGTGTCCATGAATTCTATTTTTACCCTTACTCTCGGCCCAACGACCATTCCCGTCCATAATAATGGCAAGGTGTTTTGGCATATCATTTTTAATGTCGCTCATGATCATTCTTTACAATAACACGGCAGATCGCCAAAGGTAAATGAAATTGTTAAACCAGTAAAAACATACCAGTCATTATTGTTCATATTTCCAAATTTTAAATCATTGATAAGACCGTCCTCCGTTTCCGGAGCACTTCCATCCAAATTATCGGTAAAAGTATACCTGACACCCAACTCCAATCCCAATACCACAAAAGGAGAAACATTGGCTTTTACCCCAATGATGGCCGGTAGGGCAATGTCAAGACCTTTGCCATATTCTATGTTCTCCAGGGTATTGGGTTCGTGGTAAAACAAGTTGTAGCGAATAAAACCCAGCCCTAAAAACAAGTAAGGGGCTATTTTTTTATCATTCCCATGAAGGTTAAAATCGTAATAATTGATCTCCGTACCCACCGAAAACTCCATGATCTGATTTTTGAATCGATACCTGCGATTGAAGCGGGCAAAATCTATAGGAGAGTAATCACTTTTTTTAATATTCATAATCATGGCATTGGTCCTGAGTGAATATCGCGTGGTTCGATTCCACTTGTACACCAAACCAAAAGC
>JAAZUX010000152.1 GCA_018623955.1 Flavobacteriaceae bacterium
ATAAGCGCTCCTGCTTCATTAGCCAAAACTTCAAAGGAATCCGGGTCCAAAGGGTTTAGCCCTCTACTCAAAACGTTGTCAATGTCATCATAGCCTGATTTATTCATTTTTACGTTTAAGGGGAAATACTGCGGAGGGGGCTCTAGTCCATCGGTAACTTCTTTGACGAACTCCTCACGCGTCATGTTTTCCCTAAGGGCATAGTTGACCTTTTTTTGGTTGCCCAGGGTATCTACGGTTTCTTTCATCATGTTTTTACCACAGGCTGAGCCGGCCCCATGGGCAGGATATACAGTAACGTCATCCGATAAAGGCATTATTTTATTTCTAAGACTATCGAAAAGGAGGCCTGCCAATTCATCTTGAGTCATGTGGGCCGCTTTTTGGGCGAGATCTGGCCTCCCCACGTCTCCTAAGAAAAGCGTATCTCCACTAAAAATAGCGATATCTTTCCCGGTTTTGTCTCTTAGTAAATAGGTGGTACTTTCCATGGTATGTCCCGGAGTATGCAGAGCGATGATGGCACCATCACCCAGCGGGAAGGCTTGTCCATCCTCAGCAATGATGGTTTCAAAATCAGGGTTGGCATTGGGGCCGTAAACAATCGGTGCACCGGTTTCTTTTGATAGGGTAAGGTGTCCACTTACAAAGTCAGCATGAAAATGGGTTTCGAAAATATACTTGATCTTAGCCTTGTTCTTTTTGGCTCTCTCCAAATATGGAGCAACTTCCCGCAATGGATCAATGATGGCTATTTCGCCACCACTCTCTATGTAGTAGGCTCCCTGCGCTAAACATCCGGTATAAATTTGTTCAACTTTCATTCTTTTAATTTTTAAGGTTACGCTGATTAGATATCTTTTTCTCCATTTTAGAGATTTCCTCTCCGTTTATACAGTTTATTGCGGTCTCTAAACTAGAGAAAAAATATTTTTCTCCGATGATTTTGATCATTCCATTTCTATAGAAAATATCCCTTAGCGGGCCTATGGTTTTTATCCACATTACTTTGATATTTTTTTGTTTTAGGTCTTGGATCCAAAGATGTAAAGTCCCCAATGCAGTAGCATCCACATAATTGATTGGTCCGGCATCCACGATCAGGTATTTGATAGGGTCTTTATGGTTTTCGATCCTGTGGTTGATTTGTTTTTTGAAATAGCTGTGGTTTCCAAAAAATAACTGACCGTCAAAGCGAATCATCAATACCCCATTAAAAGTTTCCACTTGTTCCGGAAAGCGGAGTACATTTCTGAATAGAGAGGTTCCTTTAATCCTCCCCAGTACAGCGATATGGGGCTGGCTGGAACGATAAACCATCAGCGACAATGATACAAATGCACCGAGAAGAATTCCTTCCTTGATTCCTAAAAACAGGGTGATTGTAAAGGTAAACAGCAAAACAAAAAACTCCTCCCGATGGGTTTTCCAAAGAAGGAAAGGATATTTGAAGTCTATAAGATTGATTACTGCTGAGAGGATAATGGCCCCTAAAACTGCTTTGGGTAAATGATAGAACAGCTCGGCAAAAAACAGCAGTGACAAAGCGACCAAAAGGGCGCTTATCAATGAAGCAATTCCGGTTTTAGCTCCCGACTGGTGATTGACTGCAGTTCTGGAAAAACCTCCTGTAGTGGGATAGGCCTGAAAAAAAGACCCTACCAAATTGGCGGTACCCAGGGCAATAAGCTCCTGATTGGGCGCAACGGTTTCATTGTTTTCTTTTTGTTCGGCAGACTTGGCTATGGATATTGCTTCCAAAAAGGCGATCAAAGCCAGTGTAATGGCCATGGGTGTGAGTTGGTAGACTTCCTGAACCGTGATGGACTGAAGTTTTACTGAAGGAAGTCCTTGAGGAATGAATCCAACAATTTTTACCCCCACCTTGTTCCACTGTAGTAAGGAGGTCAAAACTGTGGCAAGGATCACTACAATTAAAGCGGCAGGAATTTTTCGGGAAATTCTTTTCAAGAAAAACATCATTAAGATACTCACCAAGGTAATGAGTGTTGTAAATCGGTGAATATCTGTTGACTTATCCCAAAGAGATTGAATTATCTCATGCAGAATATTACTGGATGGGAGTTCAATTCCCAACATGTGATTCAGTTGACTCAGACCAATGATGATAGCCGCTGCAGAGGTAAACCCGTTGATTACAGGTTTGGATAAAAAATTAACCAAAAAACCAAACTTCAGGAAACCCAGCAACATTTGAATTAAACCCATAAATAAGGCCAGGAATATCGCAAGGGAAATATAGTGTTCGGCATCGACGATGGTCATGGTATGCAGTGCTGTGGCAACCAAAAGGGAATCCATGGCGACAGGGCCTACAGCGAGTTGACGGGAGGTACCCATTAGAGCATAGACGATTTGCGGAAAGATGGCGGCATACAGGCCATAAACAGGCGGAAGCCCTGCAATCATAGCATAGGCCATGCCCTGTGGGATTAGCATAATCCCAACAGTGACACCTGCAGAGAAGTCTGTTTTAAAAAGACTTTTGTTATAGGTTTTAATCCATTCCAGTACAGGAAAATACTGTTGCATTGTCTGTGATTAACGTTCAAAAATAAGACGACATTTTAGAACACTGAGTAACTTAAGTTACACAATCTAGACCATTAAGATTTCATTTCTTTTAAGCTTGATTTTTCCCGAATGCTCAAGTTTTTTTAACAAACGAGAGATCACTACTCTTGAGCTGTGGAGTTCCAGAGCAATATTTTGGTGGGTGATCTGAAGCTCATTTTTTCCGTTTACTCTTTTCTTTTCGGCCAAATAATTTATCAATCTTTTTTCTAAACCATCAAAGGCAAGGCTGTCCAAAGTTTCGATCAATTCATCCATTCGGGTTTGATAACTTCGGAACAAGAAATTTCTCCAACTGGGAAACTTTTCCTCCCAAAGTTCCATTTGTTTGAGCGGGATCATGATCAGTTTGGAAGGCAATTCAGAGATGGCCCTGATTTTACTTTTCCAAGCGTTCATTTCCCACGCATAGGTGAGGGTACAAGAATCACCTTCTTCTAAATAATAGAGCAGCAATTCATCTCCATTTTGATTTTCCCGATAAATTTTAATGGCACCATCGATCATCAGAGGAATTCCTTTTATGGGTTCTCCTATATCGATCAACATATAATCCTCAGGAACTTCTCTTAGGGTACCGACCTTGGCAATCTCATGGATGAGTGCTTCCTCAAAAATATTACCAAAAAGCTGTTTGAGCTCTAAAATCATGATTGATTTTCTTTGGTTAACATTTTAGAAAGTTACAATATTTCCGGGGTTAAAAAACAGTATTTTTATTCAGAACCTTATACTTTTGTTTAAACGTTTCAAAAAAAATACAGTCTAAGCCCTTAAACTACATGAATATTGAAAACGACTCTTCTCCCATTGTGTTTTACTTTTTGTTTTGTCCTTCTTCAGGCGCAACAAAACAGCTTTGAAATAACAGGATCTGTAATTGATCTGGCCACAAAGCAACCCATTCCTTTTGCTACTATTTTGGTGGGGGAAAAGGCTACCCTCCAACCCCTAACTGGGGTTACAACAATGGATGACGGATCCTTTACAGTGCTATCTCCCTCTGACGACATTTATGTTGAGATCAGTTTTATAGGCTATGAACCTGTGAGACTGGAAAACATTGCAACAAAAGGAAAGCTTATGGATATTGGGACCATAGCCCTG
>JAAZUX010000153.1 GCA_018623955.1 Flavobacteriaceae bacterium
ATCTGAATCAAATCGGACATAAAATAGGCCTGATCAATTTCTTAGACCAAAAAAGTAAAGTCAATTTTGGAAAGAACATCCACGGCAATCTACTGGAAGCATTGATCGGTGCTGTTTTCGTTGATAGGGGGTATAAAAAATGTAGTGCGTTTGTAATGAAAAAAATCTTAGAAGAGCATGTTGATATCGATCAACTCCAACACAGAGTATTGAGTTACAAAGGATTTTTGATCGAATGGGGGCAAAAAACAAAAAAGAGTATAAAGTTTAAGACCAATACGGACAACGGACTCGACCCAGAGTTCAACTACACCACCCAAATTTATTTGGATGACAAACTGATTGTAAAAGCCAGGGGCATCTCCAAGAAAAAGTCTGAGGAAAAAGCTGCAAAACGAGCTTTCCACGCCATGAATATCAAATCAAGGATGAATGGCTAAAGTCAAAAATTATATTTTGGACGAAATCGATGAAGACGATTTTTCTTTACTCGCGGTTCACAGTAGCTGCGAAGCTTATCGTCTCGCTTTTTTACTGAACTCCAAATGCCAGTGCCGATTTGCCCAGACCAAAAAGAGAAAAGAAGGATTACTAGCAGATTATCCTTTTGAAAGCTATGAATGGATCAACCCCATCAAAGGCATTGAAATCCGACTCTTTTCCAATCGATACTTGAAATTTAAAGATCAGGTTCAAAAGGGAGGCAGCTTATTTGATTTACCTGAAACAAAAGAATTATATTTGGTGCAGGATTTAAAAGATGTTGACTACATCATAAAGATTGATTCAGGTATCGAGGACCAAGTAATGATAGAAAGGATGGAATCCATAGATCAGGTTTCTTACCGGTATTTGATTGACCAAAGTCAATTGAAGATTGATCTGAGCCTAAATTTATATTAATGAGCAGCAGAAAAAAAACCAAAATTGTAGCCACCTTAGGCCCGGCATCCAATAATAAAAATGTGATGGAGCAAATGATACTCTCGGGTGTTGATGTTTTCCGAATCAATTTTTCACATGCCGAACACGGAGAAGTTGAAAAAAGGATCAAAATCATTCGTGATCTGGGTGAAAAGCTAGGTTCCAACACTTCTATTTTGGCCGACCTTCAGGGACCCAAACTAAGGGTTGGAATGGTAGAAGAGGGAACAGTTGTAGCCCCCGGAGATCAGATCACATTTCTCAATGGTGAACCTTTTGTGGGGAACAAAGAAAAAGTCTTTATGAATTACGATAATTTCTCCAAAGACGTTCAACCCGGAGAGAGGATTCTATTGGATGACGGTAAGCTGATTTTTGAGGTTATTTCAACCGATAAAAAAGAAAAAGTTGAAACCAAAGTAATTCAAGGAGGAAAATTAAAATCCAAAAAAGGGGTCAACCTTCCCAACACCAAAATATCTCTGCCTGCATTGACCAAAAAAGATGTAATCGATGCCGAGTTTGCCATCAAACAAAAGGTAGATTGGATTGCCTTGTCTTTTGTTAGAAACAGTGAGGATATTTTGGATTTGAAAAAATTAATCGAAAAACACTCCGACCATAAAATCCCTATCATTGCTAAAATTGAAAAGCCCGAGGGAATTGACAACATAGACAAAATCATTTCTTATTGTGATGGTCTGATGGTAGCCCGCGGTGATCTGGGAGTAGAAATTCCCCCGGCAGAGGTTCCTTTGGTTCAAAAAGAGTTGGTCAAACGTGCCAAAAAAGCCCGGATTCCCGTCATCATTGCAACCCAAATGATGGAAAGTATGATCGACAGCCTCACTGCAACTCGGGCAGAAGTAAACGATGTTGCCAATTCGGTAATGGATGGAGCAGACGCTGTGATGCTCTCAGGGGAAACTTCTGTTGGAGAATATCCCGTACAGGTGATCCAGACCATGAGTTCCATCATTCGCAGTGTGGAAAACTCCGATCTGATCTCTGTTCCGCAAAAACCACCAAACATCAGAACCGTTAGGTTTATTACCAAGTCCATTTGTTATCACGCCGTACACATTGCCAATGATGTTCAGGCCAAAGCCATATGCACCTTGACCAATAGTGGCTATACTGCCTTTCAAGTTTCGGCATGGCGACCCAATTCCCATATTTTGGTTTTTACACCCAACAAAAGAATTCTAACCCAACTCAATCTCATTTGGGGGGTCAAAGCCTTTTTCTACGACAGTTTTGAAAGCACTGACAAAACAGTAGAGCAAATCAATGAAATCGCCCAAAAAACTGGCTATGTAGACAAAGGAGATCTTTTGGTGAACCTGACAGCCATGCCCATCATTAAAAAAGGAATGGTCAACACCCTCAGGGTCTCAACCATATAGTTTTTGATTGTCATCATCTGTTTATTAGATGGTTTGTAGTCGATTTATTCATTACAGTAACCAATGACTCAAAGGGTAAAAAATTACTGAAACCCCTGTTGATACTTATTTCAGAAAAACGGTTGATTTGAACTTTATTTCTAAATATGAAAACTGAGATTGAAAAAAAGTTTTTGGTTGTTGACCCTGCCTTTAAGGACCAAGCCACCAGTCGACATCACATTCTTCAGGGCTATCTCAGTAAGGACCCAGAGCGAACCGTGAGAGTACGCATCAAAGACCAAGAGGGCTGGCTAACCATTAAAGGCAAAAGCAACACTGAGGGAACCACTCGATTGGAGTGGGAAACTGCCATTCCCTATGAAGAGGCCAAAGCGTTACTTCGACTCGCCATAGGAAAACCGATCGAAAAAATCAGATACATCATTCCACAGGAAGAACTTAATTTTGAGGTAGACGAATTTTTAAACCCCAACAATAATTTGATACTGGCCGAAATTGAACTACCTACTGAAAATACATCCTTTCATAGACCCCATTGGCTCGGCAAGGAGGTTACAGGAGACCCCTCCTACTACAATGCCATGATGTAATCTCTTATTTGTATTAAGGACATTTATTGATCCAAAGAATATCGTATCTTTCAAAAAAAATTAAAGCATGTATTCGCTACTCAAGAACGTACACTCCTATTGGGCTTATCTGGTTTTACTGGTTTTAATTCTCGGTATATTCAATGCCATTGCCGGAAAAATCAAAGGAAAAGATTTCGAATCCAGAGACCTTAGACTGTCCCTGTTTGGATTGATCTTTTCTCATATACAACTGTTAATTGGTCTGATTTTATATTTCGTTTCTCCATGGTTTGACCAATGGTCTAATCTGGGAATGGGTGGTGTTATGAAAGATGCTCAAGCTCGGCTTTATTTGGTGGAACATCCTTTCACCAATATATTGGCCATTGTCCTTATAACTATGGGCTGGTCCCTTCACAAACGCCAAAGCGAACCCGGGAAAAAATTTCTACGAATTGCATTATTTTACGGTTTGGGGCTGTTGTTGCTATTGAGCAGAATCCCCTGGGATACTTGGTTGGCATAGGATAAAAAACACCCTATGAAATACCCCTCACAAAAGCCTACCATTTCCCATTTGATTTTAAAAAGCAAACTCAAAGTAGCTGTTTTGGGTGGTGGAAGTTGGGGCACTGCGCTGATCAAAATCCTTTCAGAAAACAAAAGAAAAGTGGGGTGGTACATCAGAAACCCCATCAATGTCGATTTTGTAAAAAAACACCGCCACAACCCTAACTATCTCAGTGCTGCCAATCTCAAAACCAAACGTTTAAAGATCAGTTCAGACATCAATCA
>JAAZUX010000154.1 GCA_018623955.1 Flavobacteriaceae bacterium
CACCCACTTCAGGCGCGATTCTTAAGGTCTCTTTGGCATCCAAAAACAAACACCTGACCCTTCGTGCCAAGACATCTTCCAAGTGAATGGCCATTTCATGTTCGACACTCCATAGAATTAAATTTTTACTAATATAAAATTTATCCGACAATGAATCATTGTCCTCGGGTTTTCCCATCGAAATGATCTTCTGTCGGTCAGCCCCATAAACATGAAGGGGGTCATTTATGTCAGTATTTTCATCATAGCCATGGAGCAATAGTTTTTTGGTTTTACACTTTTGTTCTTTCAAACCGCCCACCACGGCGGCAGTGTTGATGGTATCCTCTCCCATTTTTCTGTAAGTAGTCCATTTTCCACCCAAAACACTGATCAATCCACTGGTGGAAACATTTACCTTGTGATGACGCGAGACTTCTTTGGTTTGAGTAGAATCACCCTGTTGAGCTGCCAGGGGTCTCAATCCGGCAAAAACGCTCTTGACATCTTCTCTTTTAGGCTTCTTGGTCATGTACTGAGCGGCATTGTTGAGGATAAATTCAACTTCCTCCTCCAATGCTTTGGGTTCCTCATCCGCATGATCGATGGGTGTATCGGTAGTTCCCACCACCACATGGTCGTGCCATGGGACAGCAAACAATACCCTCCCATCACTGGTATGAGGGATCATAATGGCATGAGGACCGTCTAAAAAAGCACTTTCTAAAACCAAGTGAACGCCTTGACTGGGTCGGATCATGGGTCGGGCTTCCGGTTGATCCAGTTTAACGATCTGATCGCTGAACACCCCGGTCGCATTGATTACTACCTTAGTTTCTATGGTATACTTCTCTCCAGATTCATGATCCAAAACTTCCAAGCCTGATATGAGTTCGTTTTCTTTCAACAAACCCGTAACCTCAGCATAATTGATCAAGGTGGCCCCTAAATTGGTAGCAGTCAAAGCCAGGGTAATCGCCATCCTAGAATCATCAAATTGACCGTCGTGATATATGACGCCTCCTTTTAATCCTTCTTTTTTGACATTGTTGATCAGTTCAATAGTTTCATCTTTGTTCAATAGTGTAGAGGGACCCAAACCCATCTTACCGGCCATCATGTCATAAACCTTAAGACCCAAGCCATAGAAAGGACTGTTCCACCAGTCGTAAAAGGGAATGACAAAACTCATGTCCTTGACCAGTTGAGGGGCATTTCTTTTCATGATTCCCCGCTCTTTTAGCGCCTCAATCACCAGTGAAATATCGCCATTTTGAAGGTACCGAACACCACCGTGAACCAACTTTGTACTTCTTGATGAAGTTCCTTTGGCGAAGTCATTTTTTTCTAAAAGCAGGGTTTTGTAACCTCTTTTTGCAGCATCGACAGCTGCACCCAGTCCACTGGCACCTCCACCAACAATGACAATATCCCATTGATCTGAATCTCTGAGCTCCTTTAAACTGGCACTTCTATTCATTATTGGGTTAATATTCTGGATACCCTGTTCTCCCATAGGGAAATGGTTTTTTTGGTCTGTTGGCTCGCTGAAGGTTTAAAACGTTGATCTTCACCCCAGAGGTCTTTCAGGTCATCGACCGATGACCAAAAACCAGTAGCCAGTCCTGCCAAAAAAGCAGCACCCATAGCGGTGGTTTCA
Organism: Flavobacteriaceae bacterium; assembly: GCA_018623955.1. The sequence continues at coordinate 1,640 of JAAZUX010000154.1, forward strand.
GTGACTTTAGGTCGAATCACATCGGCATTGATCAAATCGGCCTGAATTTGCATCAATAAATCATTATTACTGGCCCCACCATCAACCTTCAGACTCTTAAAATCGACGCCTGCATCTTTTTGCATTTCAATAATAATATCCCTCGACCTGAGGGCTATGGCCTCCAAGGCTGCTCTGGCAATATGTCCCTTGTTGGTTCCTCGGGTAACTCCCATAATGGCTCCAGTGCTATGAGGATCCCAATAAGGGGCACCCAAACCTGATAAGGCCGGGACAAAGGTCACTCCCCCATTGTCTGAAACAGATTCAGCCAAGGCTTCGATATCAGCAGAAGAAGCTATCATATGCAATTGATCCCTAAGCCATTGTACCAATGCTCCTGCCGTAAAAACACTGCCTTCTATGGCGTAGGTAACCTCACCGTCAATTTGCCAGGCAATGGTGGTCAACATTTTATTTTTTGAAGCTACAGCTTGTCCCCCTGTGTTCATAATACAAAAACAACCCGTACCGTAAGTGTTTTTAACATCTCCCGGCTGAAGACACAATTGACCAAACAATGCAGCTTGCTGATCTCCGGCGATCCCGGCAATATTGATGGATGTCCCCAGAATAGACGGGTCAGTGGTTCCTACAATCTCAGAAGAATTGACCACCTTGGGCAATAGGGCCTTGGGAATATCCAAGAGGTCTAGCAGTTCCTGATCCCATTGATTTTCGTGAATGTTATAGATCATGGTTCGGCTGGCATTGGTTGCATCGGTTACGTGATTGGCGCCTCCGGTGAGATTCCATATCAACCAACTGTCCACCGTACCAAATGCTAATTCACCTTTATGAGCAAGATCTCTCAGGGCAGGATCTTGATCCAAAATCCATTTAATCTTGGTAGCAGAAAAATAAGCATCAACCACCAAACCGGTTTTTTGGGTAAAAATGTCGGACTTGTCCTGTGCAACAATTTCCTCACAAATTTTGGCCGTCCTGCGGTCCTGCCATACAATAGCATTAAATACAGGAGCCCCTGTGGCTCTGTCCCAAATAATGGTTGTTTCCCGTTGATTGGTAATTCCGATGGAATCAACCTGCTCAGCGGTGATGTCGGCCTTTTTTAAAACGTTTTTGACCGCATTGATTTGTGTCTCCAATATTTCTATGGGATTGTGTTCAACCCATCCCTTTTCGGGAAATATTTGGGTAAACTCCTGTTGGGCCATCGCCATTTGATTTCCTTTTTTATCAAACAAAATAGCTCTAGAACTGGTCGTCCCGGCATCTAATGACAATACATAATTTTTCATTAAAATAAATTTATAATCATCCGGTGAAATATAATAAAACAGAAACCACCATACCGACGAGAATCACCGATAAAATCAAATCGGTTCTATTAAAAGATTTTTGATATTCTTCTTTCATATCGGGAGTCATGGTTCCAAAAGATAAACCTTCAATTCTAAAATAATCGGGTTGAGCCGTCAACAAGCTAACACTGATACATACGAAGACTGAAAAAATAAACATAAAGATCGCCATGTGTGCAAAGTTTATGGTAGCAAAACCAAAAGCCACTCCCGATACACTTGCCCCGGAAAGAATTTCTTCCTGAAAATAAATCTCACTTCCCAATCTCAATACAAGCAAGATCAATCCACTAAAAAGTGTGGCAATCGCAGCATCAGAAGTTATTCTTTTCCACAGTATGCCCAGAAGAAAAACAGCAGTGACCGGTGGAGCAATGTAGGACTGAACGTTTTGGAGGTATTGGTACATAACCCCTCCTCCAATTTTTTCCATGATGGGGATCCAGATGATTCCCAAAATCACAATGATGGCAGTAGCAATTTTACCAATATTGATGAGAGATTTTTCGGACATATCCGGCTTAATTTTTTTGTAGATATCTATGGTGAAAATAGTAGAACAAGAATTAAAAACCGAAGCCAACGAACTCATCAAAGCAGCCATCAATCCTCCCGCAACCAATCCTTTGAGTCCAACGGGCAAAAGGGTTTTTACCAACATGGGAAAAGCGCGATC
>JAAZUX010000009.1 GCA_018623955.1 Flavobacteriaceae bacterium
GGTTATTTGTGTTTTAATATTGTCAAATACAACCTCGGTTCCATCGTTCATTTGCGGGGGAAATTCAATCTTTTCTCCTAAGGTTTCCGAGCATATGTAGGCACTGTTATTTTCAATTCTTTCTTTTAAATTATCGTCGGCCAAAAAGCTGATATCTATTTTATCGGTGACTTCCAGTCCGGCGTCTTTTCTTATGTTTTGAATGCGATTGACCAGCTCCCGAGCAATGCCTTCATTGATCAAATCTTCGGTCAGCGAAATATCCAGGGCTACTGTTAGACCGTTACCATGAGCAACCAGCCAACCTTCAATATCTTTGGAGGTGATTTCCACCTCGTTCAGGTCTAAAATAATATTTTTTTCATTAAGCGGGATCTCGATCTTTCCTTCCTGCTCTAATATTCTTATTTCTGTCTCCCCAAATGCATTGATTTTACCGACTACTTTTCCCATATCTTTTCCGAATCTCGGGCCCAGTACTTTAAAATTGGGTTTGATTTCTTTGACCAAGATATTACTGTCGTCATCGATCAACTCAATGGATTTGATATTGATCTCTGAGCGCAACTGTTCTTGAATTTTTTGGATTTCGGTTTTTTCTTCGGAACCATTAACAGCAACCATCAGAGTTTGTAGGGGCTGTCTGACTTTGATTTGTTCTTTTTTCCGTAGTGATAGGGCTAATGAAGTAATGTTTCGGGCCTTATTGATGCGATTTTCCAAGGCGAAATCGATTGCATCGGTATCGACTTTTGGAAAAGTCGACAAATGAACTGATGCTGATTTTTGACCAGCCGTATTCTCGGTCAAATCTTGATATAAACGGTCACTGTAGAAGGGGGCTACAGGGGCAGCCAATTGGGTTACAGTAAGCAAACATTCCCACAGGGTTTGATAGGCTGCAATTTTATCTTTTTGATATTCTCCTTTCCAAAAACGTCTCCTGGATAATCTAACATACCAATTACTCAATTTTTCCTGAACAAATTCCGAGATGGCTCGGGTTGCTTTAGTCGGCTCATAATCTTCGTAGAAAGCATCGACTTTACCAATCAAAGTGTTTAATTCGGACAAAATCCAACGATCCAATTCAGAGCGTTCGCTGAGCGGAATAGGGGCTTCTTTATTTTTGAAATCGTCTATGTTGGCATAGAGGCTGAAGAAGGAATAGGTGTTGTGTAAGGTGCCAAAAAACTTTCGTTGAGCTTCGCCTATGCCGTCCAAGTCAAATTTGAGATTGTCCCAGGGGTTGGCGTTTGCAATCATGTACCAGCGGGTGGCATCTGCTCCATATTGGTCAATGGTCTCAAAGGGATCTACTGCATTCCCCAAACGTTTGGACATCTTCTGACCGTTTTTGTCCAATACCAATCCGTTGGAGACCACATTTTTGTAGGAGATAGAATCAAAAACCAGCGTACTGATGGCATGTAAGGTATAAAACCACCCACGGGTTTGGTCTACGCCCTCGGCGATATAGTCGGCCGGAAAAGCCGAGCCATTATCAATTTTTTCTTTGTTTTCGAACGGATAATGCCACTGGGCATAGGGCATGGAGCCGGAGTCAAACCAAACATCGATCAAGTCCTTTTCGCGATGCATGGGTGTCCCTTGGGCTGAGGTCAGTACAATCTCATCAACGATGTGTTTGTGGAGGTCGATTTTATTGTAGTTCGCCTCGCTCATGTCACCCACTTTAAAACCTCCCAGCGGATTTGTGCTCATGTGACCACTTTGGATGGATTTTTCGATTTCTTGGTACAATTCTTCAACCGATCCGATTACTTTGGTTTCCTCTCCCTCTTCTGTCCTCCATACGGGAAGTGGGATACCCCAAAAGCGCGACCTCGAAAGGTTCCAGTCGTTGGCGTTGGCCAGCCAATTACCAAACCTTCCTTCACCAGTGGCTTTAGGTTTCCAATTGATCTCTTGATTCAAGGCTGTGAGTCGATCCCTGACCTCTGTAACCTTAATAAACCAAGAGTCGAGTGGGTAATAAAGAATGGGTTTGTCTGTTCTCCAGCAATTTGGATATGAGTGAACGTACTTTTCGACTTTAAATGCGGCATTCTCTTCTTTGAGTCGGATGGCGATTTGTACATCGCTGGATTTGTCGGGAGCCTTGCCCTGATCGTAGTATTCGTTTTTGACATATTGTCCTGCCAAGCTTCCTATTTCAGGACGGAATTTCCCCTGTAAGTCTACCAGTGGAACTTTATTGTTATTTTCGTCCAAAATGAGAAGTGGAGGAACTTCTGGGGTTGCTTCTTTGGCAACTTTTGCGTCATCGGCACCAAAAGTCGGTGCGGTATGAACGATACCTGTTCCGTCTTCAGTGGTTACGAAATCTCCCAAAATGACCCGATAAGCATTTTCAGGATGATCTACCGGTTCCGGTGCTTCCTTCCAAATTTTTTCATATCTGATATCGAGGAGGTCCTTCCCTTTGATTTCCTTTTCAAGGAAAAAAGGGATTTTTTTTGCTTCTTCTGTGAAGTCCTCTAGGGCTGATGGATCAGTTACAAGCTCATATTTTACAGATAATTGCTTCCCAACCAAAGCCTTGGCTAATATTACTCGAATGGGTTGAAAGGTATATTGGTTGAAAGTATGGACTACTACATAGTCAATTTTTGGACCAACGGTCAATGCTGTATTGGAAGGCAGTGTCCACGGTGTGGTGGTCCATGCCAAAAGGTACAAGGGGGTATTTCCCTTTAGGGAATCGGGTAAGGAATCCTCCTTAGCTTTGAACTGTGCTGTTACGGTAGTATCACTGACGTCCTGATAGGTGCCGGGTTGGTTCAACTCGTGAGAACTCAAGCCCGTTCCTGCCTTGGGCGAGTAGGGTTGAATCGTATATCCCTTATACAAAAGACCTTTTTCATGAATCTGTTTGATCAGCCACCAAACCGTTTCCATGTATTTGGAAGTATAGGTAACATAGGGATCGTCCATGTCGACCCAATAGCCCATTTTCTCTGTCAATCGGTTCCAAACATCGGTGTATTTCATCACCGCTTCCTTACATGCGTTATTGTATTCCTCTACTGAAATGGATTTTCCAATGGCATCTTTGGTAATCCCCAATGTCTTTTCAACTCCAAGTTCGACGGGTAACCCGTGGGTATCCCAGCCTGCTTTTCGATTTACTTGATAACCTTTTTGGGTTTTGTAGCGGCAGAAAATGTCTTTGATCGTTCGCGCCATGACGTGGTGAATTCCCGGCATCCCATTGGCCGAAGGCGGGCCTTCGTAAAAAATATAAGGGGGACGGTTTTCTCTTTCGGAGATACTTTTTTCAAAAATCTGGTGTTCCTCCCAGAAGTTCAGTATTTCTGACGAAATTGTGGGTAAATCCAATCCTTTGTACTCCTTGAAAACCATGTCAGGCTACATTTATTAAAGTTGCGAAATTAAGGATTTTAGGTAAAAAAAAAGGATTTTAGATTTTAACCTTTAATCCTAACTGTAAACTCCTTCCCTCAGCAGAGATGCCCGAAGCAAAAGTTCTGTAGTGCAGATCAAAAATATTTTTCAGCCCAACATTCAAAATGATGGATTTTCGGAACTGATATTGGGACATAATAGACCATATGTTCCAAGAAGGCATACCGTAAAATTTGTTGATATCTTCTGTGGCATCAGGATTGACCAAAGGAGTTTCGTTCAGTCCATCTTCGCCCCCCCAACTGTATTCAGCGGGGAGTTTCCGGTCACTGAACTTCCATATCAGTAAGGTTTTCCAGTTTTTAATTTCATGGGAAAGCATAAAGGTTCCAAATAGGGGAGCGATAGAAGGCATGGGGCCATAATCGTCGTTTTGATCTGCAGTAGTATAGGTTATTCCTCCCGATATTTCGAATGGATCGCTCAGCATCCATTTTCCCTGAAGAGAACCCCCGTAAATAAAACGGTTTCCTAAATTTTTATTGGCCTGGGTAAACACTTCCTCTCCATTGTACATAATGGTATTTTCATCTGGGGTACTGGTATCGGAAAAAACGATAAAATCAGACCTTACGATGTGTCGAGAAACCAGTGTGGTAAAGGCCCTTAGGTCAATATAATTGATTTTATTTGAACCGGTAAATTTGATCCCGGATTCAAATGTATAGGCGTATTCCGGTTTTAAAAAGGAATTGGGGACCAACAGAATTCCATTGCTCTCTCTGATTTTTCCGATGTCATCAATATTGGGGTTTCTGAATCCACTGGAAATTAGATTGTTGATTTGCCATTTTTCGTTGGGTCGGTAGGTCATGGCCAAAGTACAGGTCAATGCTTCAGATTGCAAATCGACTGAAGACAGTAGTTTGTTCACTTGAGCAGAGTCATTCCACCGAGCAATGATCTTCGATCCGGTCAGTCTCAGTCCGCCATTGAGTGTTAGACGATCGTTTGCCCTGTAGATCCAATTCAAATAACCCGCAAAACTGGAGGCACTACTACCATCACTGGGGTATCGGGAGGGGATCATGATTTGATTTGTGTAATCGATGATGTTCTCCAAATCGAGAGCCAAGTCTATGGCGTAGCCCTGGGATCGAATTCTGTTGTAAGTCCATTCCAAACCATAGGACAAGGAATGCCCTTGAGCGATATTTCCATAAAAATCGGCATTAATGCTGTAAACATCAACCTTTTCAATTTGATGGGAACGGGTAAGGCTTCCAAATTTTCGATTGACTCTGGACTCTTCTACATTTTGATAAGCGGCGGTGAACGTTCCTTTTTTTAACCAATTTTTACCCAAGAAAAATTTGAGTTGTGGTGAGAGAAAAAACCTTTTTTGGGGCCCGTAATACCATTCGCTAAAGCGAAGACTCCCATTGCGTTCTTCCACCAATTTATCGTATCGATCAATATCGGAGGATCCTGAATATTGAAGATTGATGTTTAAAACCATGTCGCTGGGAAGGCGAACCAGGAATTTTTGGAATAAATCGAATTGGTCGTAACCCGTATTCTTTTGAATGTTGGGATTGGAATTACTGACAGGGGTATCATTGTATTTATTTCGGCTGTTGAGGGAGTAATAGGGTGTCAATCCCCATTTCGAAAAACCGTGTTTTCTTTTTTTACCAATTCTGATATCACCAAAATTAGAATAACTCACACTGGTAAGGCTCCCCCAGTTTTTATAACTCAAGGAGGTGTTTACATTATTTACAAAAGAAAGGTTGGCATAATTGAAGGTAGATGAGAACTCAGATTTTACGGGTATTTTACTGTTCAACTGAGGTGATTTGGTGTAGTAGTGAATGACCCCTCCCAGTGCATCGGAGCCATAACCAACGGAGGAAGATCCAAAAGTGACTTCCACCCGTTCTATATTCTGTGGGTCGATGGTAATCGCGTTTTGTAAATGACCCGATCTGTAGATGGCGTTGTTCATTCTCACTCCATCGACCACGATCAAGACCCGATTGGCTTCAAATCCCCTCAAAACAGGACTTCCTCCTCCACCTTGAGATTTTTGAATCCTTATATTGGGGTTGATTTCCAAAAGATCGGCTCCTGTTGCCACTCCACCGATTTCAATTTCTTTTTGAGAGATAATACCTACTTGCTCGGCTATTTTGTCTCTGGTGGCTTGGGACCGCGCCACAGAAAGGATTACTTCTTCTAAAACTTCATCTTCCAGGGTTAATGGGATTACTTTTTTACCTTGCAAAATTTCTAGAAATGAAATGCTTAAGGGTTGATATCCCAACAGATTAAATTTGATTTTTCCTTCGCGAGGAAAATCATTAAGTACGGCTTTCCCTGAGGCGTTGGTAAGTAGGTTATGACTAACGTTTTCTGAGAAAATCACAACATTTTCCAAAGGTTCGCCTGTTCTACTGTCCTCCACCCAAACTTCTTGACCACAAAGACTGTGGAAGAACGAAAAGTAAGTGATTAGCAATAGAAAACAATTCTTAGCGAAAGATTTCATGGAGTATATCGACTGATTTTATTTTTCCAAAACCCTGTAAATGTAAATTAAAATAATCTATCAATACACTCAACACCTTTGTTCTGAGTGAATTGGGAATCGTTAAATCATTCATTGTCTCAAAATTAGTGCCAAGTAATTTTTTGAATGCAATGACCAAGTCTCCTCCAATAACATATTTAGAGGGAGATGAACTACAAAAACAGCCGCTTTCCAAGTCAAAATAATCCTCTTTCAAATCAGATTGATTGGGATAAAAGCCGAGGTGTTGACTGAGGTCTATCATAAACTTTAAATGAAAAAGAGGAGAAAACCCTTTTTGCTCTAAAAGAATAACGTTTTTTTGGATAAAATGGTATAGTATTGGATTTGGCACCCCCTCCTCAGTAATGACACGTGTCAGCACCTCAGACAAAAAAAGGGCTACTGTGTTTTTTTTGATGTCCGATGGAATTTCGATCAAAGGAAAACGGACTCTGGCCTCCTTTATAAAGTGAAGTCCCTCTCTGTTATCGTTTTTTACTTGTGTAATGAGGTTGATGATACTAAGGGGTTGAAACAGCGACTTTTTTAGTTGGCCTTTTTTGGAGGACAGTATGCCTTTGAGCATAAAAGATTTTAGACCGAGTTCTTTGCAGTAGCAGCGTGCGATTAGGCTGGAATCACCGTATTTGAGTGTACTTATAACAATGGCATCGGTTTCAATCAACATGTGTGATAGCAGATTTAAACCACCCCTTGAGCAAGCATGGCATCGGCTACTTTTACGAAACCAGCAATATTGGCTCCTTTTACGTAGTTGACGTAGCCCTCTTCTTTACCGAAATCCAAACAAGATTGGTGAATTTCGCCCATGATGGATTGTAATTTGGCATCTACTTCCTCTCGGGACCAATTGTATCTCAGAGAATTTTGTGCCATTTCTAATCCTGAAACAGCAACTCCACCAGCATTGGAGGCCTTACCGGGTGCATATAGAATTTTGTGATTGGTGAATTGATGTATGGCCTCTGGGGTAGAGGGCATATTGGCACCTTCGCCAACACAAACACAGCCATTGCTGATCAATAAAGCGGCGTCTTTCTCGTTCAATTCATTTTGGGTAGCACAGGGCAGGGCTACCTCACAGGCGACCTCCCAAGGGGTTTTACCGGCAATGAATTTAGCCTTGGGATATTTTTCGATGTAGGCACTGATGCGGGCTCTTTTTATGTTTTTAAGCTCCATTACATGGGCTAATTTTTCTTCATCTATGCCTTCGGTGTCGTAAATGTATCCTGAAGAATCTGACAAAGTCAACACTTTGCCCCCCAATTGAATGGTCTTCTCAGCGGCATACTGGGCTACATTTCCACTTCCAGAGATCACTACTTTTTTGCCCTTTAGACCTGCTCCATTGTGTTCCATCATTTTTTGAACAAAATAAACCACACCATAGCCCGTGGCTTCGGGTCGGATCAGCGAACCTCCCCAAGAAATACCCTTTCCGGTCAAAACCCCCGTAAATTCGTTTTTCAACCGCTTGTATTGCCCGAACATGTAGCCAATTTCTCTACTTCCCACACCGATATCTCCGGCAGGAATGTCCCGATTTGGACCTATGTGACGAAATAATTCCGTCATAAAACTTTGGCAAAAACGCATCACTTCTGTGTCAGTTCTCCCTTTGGGGTTAAAATCTGAACCCCCTTTCCCCCCTCCCATAGGAAGGGTCGTTAAGCTGTTTTTAAAGATTTGCTCAAAAGCCAAAAACTTCAGGACACTCAAGTTCACACTGGGGTGAAAACGCAGACCTCCCTTGTAGGGACCAATCGCAGAATTCATTTCTATTCTATAACCTCGGTTTACTTGAATTTCCTCTTGATCATCGATCCAAGCAACCCTAAAGGAGACTACGCGCTCGGGTTCTACCATGCGCATCAAAATGTTTTGACCGTAGTAAACATCATTTTTAACGATATAAGGGATAACCGTTTCGGCAACCTCAGTCACTGCCTGCATAAACTCAGGCTCATTTTGATTTCTTTTGTTGACTTCAGTCAGAAAATCCTTGATTACTTTATCCATGGGATTGATTTTTGATCAAATAAATTTACATTTTTATAATGGAAATGGATTCAAATATTAACCAAAAAGCGCTGTGATTAAAGCTTCAATTTTCGAAACGGCCAATACCTTGATGGATTCATTTTGTTTGCCAATTTTAGCAAACTTAGAGATGACAATGGTTTCGAACCCCAGTTTCGACGCTTCCTGTATGCGTTGTTCTGTTTTCGGCACGGGTCTGATTTCGCCCGATAGTCCTACCTCTGCCGCAAAGCAAAAATTTTCAGAAACAGCTATGTCGTGATAACTGGATAATATGGCGACGATGACCGCCAAATCAATGGCCGGATCGGCGATAGAAATGCCTCCCGTAATATTGATAAAAACATCCTTGGTACCTAGGGCAAAACCCGCTCTTTTTTCCAAAACAGCCAAGAGCATATTGAGTCTTTTGGTATTGTAACCGGTAGTAGTCCTTTGAGGAGTGCCATAGACAGCGGTACTCACTAGAGCTTGAATTTCAATCATTAAAGGGCGAATGCCTTCAATGGTAGCCGCGATGGCATGTCCGCTCAATTTTTCATCTTTTTCCGAAATCAAAAGTTCACTGGGGTTACTTACCGCCCTCAAACCTTTGGATTGCATTTCATAAATTCCAATCTCTGAAGTCGCCCCAAAGCGATTTTTTTGGGTTCTCAAGATGCGGTAGATGTGATTGCGATCTCCCTCAAAATGCAATACTACATCCACCATATGTTCCAATATCTTTGGCCCTGCGATTTGACCATCTTTGGTGATGTGTCCCACCAAAAAAACAGGCACGTGCGTCTCCTTGGCAAACTTGATAAATTCTGCGGTACATTCTTTGATTTGTGAAACACTCCCAGGGCTACTGTCAATGTAATCGGTGTGTAAAGTTTGTACAGAATCAATAATGACCAATTCGGGAGCTAGGGTTTCAATTTGTGAGAATATGTTTTGGGTTTTTGTCTCACTAAGCACATAACATTGGTCGGAGGAGGCATCCATTCGGTCGGAACGGATTTTGATTTGACGCTGGCTTTCTTCTCCGGAGACATAAAGGACTTTGCAACCCACGGTCATGGCTATTTGTAACAGCAGTGTAGATTTACCAATACCGGGTTCTCCACCCAAAAGCATGAGTGCTCCGGGAATGATTCCACCTCCCAAAACACGGTTCAATTCAGCATCTCCAGTATTTATTCTTGACTCCGATGAAATTTCAATCTGATTGATTTTAAGGGGCTTTGAAATTGTGCCAACTTTTTTATCGCTTTTCCAATTTTTTTTGTCAGGCTTTTCCACCACCTCTTCTGTCAGGGTATTCCATTGTTTACAGGAGTTGCACTGGCCTTGCCATTGTGCGTGTTGCGTCCCACAGCTTTGACAAAAGAAAGAGGTTTTGACTTTACTCATAACGACAATAGGAAAAAATGAGTTTTATTTTTGGCGATTAACCAAAGGTAAAGCAAAAAATGCCATGGCGCCAAAAGTCACCACCATAAGTGTCTGGCAGGTCCACATGATCCACCCAAAAGCCAAGCTGGATTCTTTAGAAATCCCATATGCAATCAATACCAAAGATACGGAGTAGGGATAGATCCCTATACCTCCATTGGTTGCAGAAATGGATAATCCTCCTACGACAAAAGCAGGAATCATTGCGTTCATTCCCAAATTTACCGTTTCAGGAATGGAAAATTTGATGACCCAAAACATCAATATGTACATGGTCCAAATAAAAATGGTGTGAGCAACAAAAAGCCCTTTATTTTTCATGTATTTGATGGAAATCATTCCCTCCCAGATCCCCTGAAAGAATTGTTTGACTTTCTTCGTAATGGGGTGGGTAGATTGATGGATAAACTTTTGAAATAAGATAAATATTATCGTTAAAATGAAAAGGCTGAGTCCTGTTTGAAAGAAGTTCAAATCTTTAAGGTTAAGATAATCGGCAATCAGATCATATTGCAGTCCCAATGCCAAAAGTATGCAAAGCAACAGCAAAACAAGGTCAACGACTCGTTCTGAAATGACAGTGCCAAAGCCTTTTTGAAAAGGGATATTTTCATAACGATCCATGGCCGTAGCCCGGAGTAATTCACCCGAACGAGGAATACCTAGGTTTGAGAAATAACCAATCAATACAGCCAGAATAGAATTGATTGTTTTGGGACGATAGCCCAGTGGTAACAATAGGTATTGCCAACGAACTGCTCTGGAAATATGACTTAATATTCCAAAAAAAGCAGAAAGGAATACAAAACGATAATCCGCATTTTGGATGTATTTAATAATGTTGTGGCGGTCTTCGGGGGTTGTATTTTGATAGCTCAGATATATAAAAAATATCCCTATGGCCAAAGGGATAATTTTTTTTGAAAGTGATAGGACTTTCTTCAATCTTTTAGTTTAGGCGGTTGGTATTCTCATCCGGAAAAATTACAGTAGGCTTAAATTTTTTGGCCTCTTCAAATTCCATTTGAGCATACCCGATAACGATGATGATGTCTCCTTTTTGAGCTTTTCTGGCTGCAGGTCCATTGAGGGTTATCTCTCCACTTGCTCTTTTTCCTTCGATGATATAGGTCTCTAATCGTTCACCGTTATTGATGTTTACCACTTGAACTTTCTCGCCCACTACAAAATTGGCAGCATCGATCAAGTCTCTGTCTATGGTAATGCTTCCGATATAGCTCAAGTCGGCATCGGTAACCTTGACCCTGTGAATTTTTGATTTTATTACTTCTATCAACACGCGGCAAATTTAGTGATTTAAGACATATCCAAATTATCTATTAACCTTATTTTTCCCAAATAGGCCGCGATAAATCCCCGACCTCGGTCAACAGGCTCCTCCAAATGAAATTCTTTTAATGTTTTTGGATCTGCAATTTTAAAATAATCTAAGGTCAACTCATGGTGTTTTTCGAATAAACCGGCGACCA
>JAAZUX010000155.1 GCA_018623955.1 Flavobacteriaceae bacterium
GATCACAAAACCAAAGGAAGGGATCGGAATATTGTTGTTTTCTTCGGTATTCACTTTTACCAAATTACGTGGAAGAATCAGATTACCATCTTCGGTCCGGTCTAAACCGTACTCATCTGGTCTTGGCACGCTTTGCGCCAAGAAATTTTGAATTTCTAAGTAGAAATTAAAAGAGTAGCGTTTAAAATTCCATTTTTTATCAAATCGGATATCGGCCAAGTTAAAAGGATCCAACTTTACATTTCCCAATTGATTGTAATCCAATACCACTTCGGGATAGGCCGCCAGAGTCGCATTTTGATCGACCGGTACATAAGGGGTTTTTCCTGAAAATCTCCAACGGGCACTGATCTCCCAGTTTCTTTTCAATTTGTATCCTCCCGAGAAGGAAATCAAATGTCGACTGTCCCAAACCGATGGTAGGTAATTCCCTTGGGTTGTGGTAAATTGACTGTGAAAATATGTATAAGCAAAAACACCATAGAAATTTTTGGTGAGTTTTTGTTGGTATAGTGCTTCTACTCCATAACTTTTACCTTTTCCATCACTGCTGATGGCCTCATTGCCCAAAACCTCAAAGCCTCCTCCTTTGTTGGCCAGAGAAACCCCATCGATCAACGAAATGGGGTATTGACTGTATTTCTTATAAAAGCCCTCTAAGGTAATCCTGGAGGCATTTCCCGGTGCATATTCCAAACCTGCAACCAGATGATCACTGCGGGTGTATTTGGCATCTTTGTTTACAAACCTTCTTTGACTGTTTTGATACCCCAACATGGTATAGGTTGGTATCTTGTAGTACCTTCCCACCGATGCATTAATTTTCCAGATTTGATCTTCCGTTAGATTGTAGGTCAGTGCCATACGTGGCGAAAAGTTATCCATCATGCTCGATCCCTCAGAAAAGCTGTCCGCATCTACCCGAAAACCAAATGAAAGCCCCAAGTTGTCGTCCAGGAATTTGCGTTCTGCTTTGGCAAAGAATCCGTATTTCATAAAATCGATCCCCGTGTTATAGTCAAGATTGTAAAGAACACTTTGAGTAGCGTTACCATAGTCCGAATATTGAATGTTGGTTCCGGCAGCAAGTTTCCACTGTTCGAGGTAGTGTTGGGTCTGAAACCTGAGTTTGGTTTCCTGTTCGTGGGAATCGTTTTGGAACAACACCCCTGATTTTTGGGTATTGTCTTGATAGCGGGAAAAAATATTTTGCAAACGATTGGTACTGACCGAGGTAATCATCGATCCCTTTCCATTCTTGAATTTTCTTTTCCAAGAAACCCCTATGGTAATGGTTTTTTGTTGAATGATCGGCACCTGTTCTATGGTGGCTTGTTGCTCGGCATCAAAGTCATCCGGTGCTTTTACCGAAAAATCATCGATGGTGCCCAATCCCAGAAAAACGAGGGTGTTGTAGGAATCAATTTCGTGGTTGATTTTCCACTGGTAATCCCAATAATCGGGACGTATGGGCAGACCAATCAACTCGAATAAAAATTGGAGATAGCTTCTTCTCACCGAAAACAACAAAGTGGTTTTGGCAGGTTTATCTTTGTCCTTTCTAAAAAGTGGGCCTTCCAAAGTCAAGGCTGCTTCACTGGCGCCAAACCTAAAATTCCCCCCAAATCGATTGGGGTTTCCCTCTCTTTGTTCAAAAGACAATACCCCGGAGAGGGGGTTGTCATATTCTGCACCAAATGCAGAACTTGAAAGGGTAACTTCTCTGATGAAAGAAACATTGAGCATCCCCACAGGCCCCCCAGCACTACCTTGGGTGCTGAAGTGGTTAATGTTGGGAATTTCGATACCGTCGAGGTAGTAAACAGATTCGTTGGGAGCACCCCCACGGATGATGATGTCATTCCTAAAACCACCGATGGAGGGAGAAATACCGGGCATACTTTGGATGACTTTGGTGATGTCGTTGTTTCCCCCCGGATAAGTTTCAATTTCCACAGCAGAAAAAGTTTGAGTAGACAATGGGGTTTCAACGGAGGTTCTAAAAGGACTTTGGAATACAACAATCTCCTCCAACTCGTTGGCAGATTCCTCAAGCAGGATTTGCAGTGGAGGGGTTCCAAAGGTTTTAACAATGATATTAAAAATCGTTTGGGATTGATATCCCAAATGACTGATGATCAGATTATAAGTTCGGGTGGGAACGTCCCTAAAGGTAAAATATCCTTCCTCGTCGGTCGCCACACCCATAGTCGTGCCTTCCAGTAGAACAGTTACCCCTTGAATGGGAAGTTGTGATTGTTGATCGAGAATTCTACCGCTGAGCTGTCCCGCATTTTGAGCAGTCAATAAATAGGTGTTTAATAAGAGTAAGAGGAATAGTTTTCGCATTGTTTTTGTGGTAAAAGTAATCTAAACTTCTGATATGATTTTATTTTTTGTTTAATATTTTTTAAAAATGTTTAAACTAAAGTGATTATATTTGAACAAAATAATGTTATTGAAATGGAAAATAAAAGAAGAGATTTTTTAAAAACAGCCTGTGCACCAGTAGTTTTTTCAATGTTTGGTATCACGATGCTCGAGGCTTGTAGCTCAGGAGATGATGACGGTTATGGAACCACTCCCAATCCCGGTAGTGGTGACAACACTGATGGAACCGACCCGGAGGATTCGGTAAGTATTGATCTGACCAGCTCTAATTTTTCGAACATCGCCGATGTAGGGGGTTGGATGAACTACAAAGAAGAAAAGATGCTTTTGTTACGAATCAGTGACAATGAAATTAGGGCTTTTAGTAATGTATGTCCGCATGCAGGAGCCAATGATCAATGGAGTCACAACGATTCAAAGTTTACTTGTGGAAATCACAACAGGTCTTTTAATGACGATTGTTCGGGCTCAGGTTTGAAATTAAACTGTTATACAACCATGATAGAGGGGAACACCTTGACTGTCAATCGTTAGTCAGCACTTTTTTTCTCTTTTCTCTTTTCCTTTCGTTCTCTCCTGGAATTTTGTTTGGCCGATGCCTCCTCTTGTTCCAATCTTTTTTCCTCATTTTTGAGGTCAAATTCGGCCCTCAATTCTTTGAGATCTTCACTGTTGATCTGTTCTTGATCCGGAGCTTGTAGGGCTACATCATCTACCGCAAAATTCGCCTTATCAGTTTGTTTTCTCATGATTTCCTTGGCTGCCTTTAGGTTGTAGTACACCCCTGGGTCAATCATTTTATTGGCAACATAATTTTCTTTTTTGGACTTGTCCCAACGCACGAAAACAAAACCTCCGTTGACACTGTCCAACTTTACCCTAAAAACCCGTGATTGATTGGGTAGGGTTTGATAAATCTGAATTTTTTCGGGAACATAGCCTGCAATGTCTAATAAATCCTCTACAAAAAACCTTTGTCCTTCAGCCGAGGGATCATTGATGGGTTCCAGATACTCATCCTCATAGGCTTGACCCAACAGTTGGGTTTGGATTCCCAAAAAAATGAAAAACAATATTTGACAAACTCTCATGGCATCAATGATTTATCTTGATCTGTAACATTATATTTCTTCCAATCTCATCCGCGTAAAACCGCAATCGATTGAGATAATTTCTGTAGGATGTATCCAGTAGATTATCAAAGATAAGGGATATACTGATTTTATCGGAGAAAAATGGATAAGCCCCCCAATGCAGC
>JAAZUX010000156.1 GCA_018623955.1 Flavobacteriaceae bacterium
AGTTTTGGCCATTGTAACTACAACCGGATTTGTAACGGCTGATTATACCGCTTGGACCCCTTTTATGACCATCTTCTTTTTTGGATTGATGTTTTTGGGAGGATCTGCAGGAAGTACATCGGGGGGGATCAAAGTTGTAAGACATTTGCTGATGATCAAAAGTGGTTTTCTAGAATTCAAGCGGGCTTTGCACCCCAATGCCATCATTCAATCCCGATACAATGGTAAGGTGGTCAGCAAAGAAATCATAGGTAATATTTTAGGCTTTTTCATCCTTTATATGATCTCATTTATCATTGGAAGCTTGGTTTTTGGTTTGATGGGATTGGATTTCGAAAATGCAATAGGGGTAGCCGCCTCCTCACTTGGGAATGTGGGTCCGGCCATAGGGGATTATGGCCCCACAAGCAATTTTAGTCAATTGCCAGCACTGGGTAAGTATTGGTCATCATTTTTGATGTTGATGGGGCGTCTGGAACTGTTTACGGTCTTGATTTTGTTTACACCATTCTTTTGGAAGAAAAATTAATAACCGTATTTGTCTTTCCATCTCGACTTTAAAAACTTTCGGATTTGATTTTCTTTGGTGTTTTCTCCCGGTTCATAAAACCGGAAACCTTCCAAATCTTTGGGTAGAAATTCCATATCGATGAAATGATTTTCATGATCATGGGCGTATTGATAGTCTTTGCCGTGATCCAGTTCTTTCAATAGTTGTGTAGGGGCATTGCGAAGGGGTAGGGGTACACTGAGATCACCTGTCTCTTTAACTTTTTGTTGTGCCTTATTGATAGCAATGTAAGAGGCATTGCTTTTTTCGGAACCCGCCAGATAAATGGCACACTGGCTCAGGGGGATTCTGGCTTCTGGTAAACCCAATACATTTACTGCCTGAAAGATGCTGTTGGCCAAAACCAGTGCAGTGGGATTGGCATTACCGATTTCCTCTGATGCAAGGATCAACATCCTGCGGGCTATAAATTTGACTTCTTCTCCTCCTTCAATCATTCTTGCCAACCAATATACAGCTCCATTAGGATCACTTCCACGAATGGATTTGATAAAGGCAGAAATGATATCGTAGTGTAAATCACCATTTTTGTCAAACATTGCCATTTGGGTCTGAACTTTCTCCAATACCAGAGTATTGTCAATTTTAATGGGCTCGGTGGAACTGTTGACCACCAATTCTAGGGCTGAAAGTAATTTTCTGGCATCTCCTCCAGAGATTTTCAATAGTGCTTCGTCTTCGAGGATTTCAATTTTTTTATTTTTTAATTCAATATCGTGATTAAGGGCATTGGAGATCAATTGTTGTAACTGGGATTTATCCAATGGATTGAGGACATAAACCTGACACCTAGACAACAGTGCGTTGATGACTTCAAAACTTGGATTTTCTGTGGTGGCTCCGATCAATGTGATGCTTCCTTTCTCAACCGCACCCAAGAGGGAATCTTGTTGAGACTTACTGAATCGGTGTATCTCGTCTATGAATAAAAGAGGGCTTTTACCGGAAAATAAACTGCCGCTATGTTCTGCTTTTTGAAGAATTTCTCTAATTTCTTTTACGCCCGAATTGATGGCGGAGAGTTGGTAAAAGGGTCGTTCTTTTTGCAAGGCCAAAAGTCTGGCCAGAGTTGTTTTTCCTGTACCGGGAGGGCCCCATAAAATCATGGAAGGTAGGTTTCCACTCTCTAGGATAGGGGTCAGTCCGCCTTGCGGGCCAATCAGATGTTCCTGTCCCACATATTCTTCCAAACTTTTAGGACGCATTCTTTCAGCCAATGGGGTATTCATGGTAGTGGTGTTTAAGAAAAATTTTGTTGCCGCTGAATTTCATAGAGCATCACCCCACAGGCCACACTCACATTGAGGGAATCCATCTGCTCACTCATAGGGAGTTTTACAGTGTCGTCGGCTACTTTTAAAAGCCCTTTTTGAATCCCTTTGTCTTCTGATCCCATGATGAGGGCAATGGAACCGTCGAAAGGATATTCATAGGCAGTTTTTTCGGCTTTTTCACTTACGGCTACCGTTTTGATTTCATTGGCCTGAAACAAGAACAGCGCATCTTTGAGGTGATTTACTTTGACCAAAGGCACCGAAAAGATACCTCCGGCGGAGGTCTTGACCGTATCGGAATTGACAGGGGCAGAACCGGTCTGAGGTAAAATTATACCTCCAACACCCACCGCGGCAGCTGTTCTGAGGATGGCTCCCAAATTTCGGGTATCTGTAATACCATCCAAAAGGAGATAGACCACATTCTTGTCATTGTTTTCTTCTATCAAATCCTCCAGGGAAACAAAATTGATGGGTGCAATTCTGGCCACTGCCCCTTGGTGATTCTGATGGGAAAAACGCTCCAAGCGTTCAACGGGTACATAGCTGTGGGAGATGCCTTTCTCATGTATTTTTTGCTCCAAATGCTTGAATAATTGACCTTGTTGCCCCTTGAGCAGCCATACCTTATCTATGGTTTCTTCCTGAACGATGGCTTCCATGATCGCACGAATACCATAAATTTCTTGAGCTGTTTTCATTTGTTTATTCTATATTAATGAGCAGATATTTAACCATTTTCTTTTTTTGAAGCATTTATCTGGGTTGTTTGAATCTCTCCATGAGGGATTTAATTGGTGCAATTTAGAAATTACCCATCAGAAATATGGATTATTTTTTGGAATCAATAACTCCTAAGAAGCAGAAAAAGAAGCCTGTTATCGGTTGCTGTTCACCGACTCGTCAATATTGAGATTGGCATCAATTTCTTTTTGTGGAATTTTGAGGAAAAACTTTTTGTCGTCAGGAAGTAAATTGGCCGAACTCCCAACCCTGTGATTTCCTGTCCTGGTAATGCCCCTTCTGAGTCGTTTGGCGTCAAACCATTCTACCCCCATTTCACCGTACAATTCCTTTCTTCTTTCAATGAGAATTTCCTCGACCAAATTGTCTCCAGTATTTCCGGAAGCTACTGCATTAGGATCTCGGTTTTGTTGTAAAGACAACAACATACTGCTGGCTTCACTTTCTTTTCCCAATCGGGCATTCGCTTCGATTTCAATCAACATCATTTCGGGGGATCTTATGATGGGAATGTCTGAACTGAAATCGAAAGTAAATTTTGAGGAGGCTCTGGCATAATACTCATTGCCGCTACCCACTCTGTAGAGATCGAAAAAGGTATTTCTAACATCTGAAGAACTGAAAAGAGATACAAAATCTTTATTCCAGAAAGCCAAACCATAACCATCGTTGATGTTGTCTGTAAAAGCGTGTGGAGCGATGTAGAAATAATTGGTTTGGTCAGCGCGTTGGGGCATGGCCCAAATCCATTCAGTTGCGTTCATATCGTCAAAGCCGAATGTGTATTCATTGGAGTTAAGTGGATAGCCTTGTCTTGCAATTGCAGCAGCATTAGCCGCCTCTTGCCAGTTGCCCATTACCAGTTGGACCCTTGCCATAATGGCATAAGCCACATTTTGGTTGATGTATGATTTGTTAGTTCTCTCTGCCGGAGTGATTTGGACCGCGGTAGTGAGATCAGCAACGATAAAATCGTAAAGTTCACCCAAAGTGGACATGGCTTTTCCCTCAATGGCCGGCTCAGAATAAATGGGAGGGGCAGGGAGCGTGAGGTC
>JAAZUX010000157.1 GCA_018623955.1 Flavobacteriaceae bacterium
AGGGTGACATCACACTGATGACACTGGGGCATATGACCACAATCCAAACACTCCATAACGGGGGCATAACCCCGTTGATTCTGGAAAAGTATAATTTGCTTGTCCATGGCCAGGGTCTGTTCCATCTCTTGAATCATTGTTTTGGAAAAACCGCCCTTCATTTGCTTTTTTTTATGGGCCGATTTTAAATCTATAGTAAGGATATCCGGCAATGCTACTTTACCATACCTTTCATGAAGTTGAACCCAACCGTATTTTCCAGACAATTGGTTAAATGAACTTTCTAAAGAAGGTGTAGCCGAACCTAATAAAACTTTGGCTTGATGCATTCCGGACAATACTACAGCACTGTCTCTGGCATGGTAACGAGGAGAAGGGTCAAACTGTTTATAAGACAACTCATGTTCCTCATCCACTATCACCAAACCTAAATGATGAAAAGGAAGAAAGAGTGCAGAACGGGTTCCAACTATGATTTTGGCTTTGGGACTGTTTTCAAGGATGTTATTCCAGACTTCTGTCCGCTCATGTACAGAAAATTTGGAATGATATACAGTAACCTGTGTACCAAAACGCATCTGTAATCTTTGCACCATTTGGGGCGTCAGTGAAATCTCTGGCAAGAGATACAAAACCTGTTTACCATTTGCAACAGCCTGATCGATCAATTCAATGTAAACTTCTGTTTTGCCCGAACCTGTCACCCCTTGAAACAAAACCACAGATTGATCTTCAAAAGCGTTATTGATTTGATTGAGTGCCTTTTTTTGTACATCAGACAACGCACTTTTTTCGTCTCGTATTTTGAAATCGTAGAGCAAGCGATCCTCCCGAAAAAACTGCTCTTCCAAAAGTCCTTTACTGATTAGCGATCTCAATACAGCTGTAGTAGAATTCGTTTGATCAAGCAGGTCTTTGGATTGTTTCCAGTGATCTCCCTTGGGATTTTGATTAAAAATTCCCATCAACAATTGCTTTTGTTTGGGAGCATTTTTTAGTGTGTCAAAGACCTCTTCAAAATCTTGAGTTTCTCGGATCAATTGGGACAGTCGAACATATCGGACAAGTTTGGGCTTGTACTTTTCACTCAGTTTTTGGTGGATGTCCACCACTCCTTTAGAAAACAAATCTTGAAGGAGTCCCAACACACTTTTTTTTCCAAGAATATCTATGATTTCTTTGATGCTTAAAGCTTTAACCTCCAGAGCTTCATAGACCAAAAATGCATCATCGCTGAGGGAATTTCTTTCAGCTTCCGAAATGTCTTTTTGGACAACAATGGTCTCACTCTCCAACAGAAAAGTCGCTGGCAATGCAGCCCGAAGAATATCCCCGAGTTTACTCTGATAGTAGTCCGACAACCAATGCCAAAATTCAAGCTGCTTTGGAGTAACACTGGGCGATTCCTCTAGGATCAATTCAATAAATTTGGGAGTATATCTTTGGGGTGCTTTATCGTGGAGTTTTACAACAATTGCAGAATATACTTTTGACTTACCAAAAGAAACTGCTACTCGAAAACCCGGTTTTAGGACTGCATATTCTTCCAAGGTAACCGCATAGGTGTAGGGTTTACCAAGAGCCAGAGGAAGAAGAACATCAGCGAAATACTGCATTTTTTAAAAATACAACTTTGCTCATTATCATGAGTGTCCTTGCCCGGTATTTTTGAGTCGATTCAGAGTTGCATTCAGTTCGAAACCAAGCAACAACACACTAGAGTTGAGCCATATGTAAAATAAAAAAATCAACAATGCCCCTATCGAACCATAAAGTTGATTGTATCTGGAAAAATTTTCAATGTAAATACCAAATAAATAAGTTGTCAAAAGAATCAAAAGACAACTCATCAAGGCACCGGGAGAGAAAAAGCGGGTTTTTTTACCCTCTATGGTTCCAAAATAGTATAGAATAGCAACCGAAATATAGATCAAAATGGTATAAAAAAACAATTGCCCTATTCTGATCCAATTGATCTCACTCGGAATCAATTCATCGAGATTACTCAAAATAAATATTTCGAAAAAAACAAGAGCCATTACCCCTACCAACAACAATAAAGCCAGTAAAATACCAACCATCATCGAATACAAATACTGGCGAATGAATGAACGTGAAAGTTCAACGTGATAGGATCCTTCAAAGCTTGAAAAAATTGAACTTACCCCATTGGCTGTGAGAAAAACAGACAATAGAAACACTGAAGAAAGAAGCCCTGCTCGCTGTTTTTGACGTATATCGTTGAAAATGTCCGTAAAAAAACTTTGACTCTCCTGAGGCAACAAGAGTTCGATAAAATTAAAAAGCACACCATCAAAATTATCAATGGGGATAAAAGCAATCAGGTTCAGTATAAAAAGTAAAAAAGGAAAAAGGGCCATGAAAAAACTGAAAGAAATACTTCCCGCACGTGAAGATAGGGCACCTTTTACTATTCCCGAAATGTACATTTCGGCAAGATCATAAAAAGAAAAACCCGTGTAGCCGGGAAGCTTTAAAACTTCCAAGAACCCAACCAGATTTTTGACAATGGGGATTTGTTTTAATTTTTCTTTCAAAAAAATTTCCTTTCATCAAAGATAAAACAAATCTATTTGTGTTTGTAAATTTGTGAAATGCATACACTCCTGGTTTTGGTCGGAAAAACCAACGACTCCAGAATGATTTCTTTGATGGAAGACTACAGTAAACGGATCAACAGATATCACCGTTTGGACATTCAGATCGTTCCTGAGTTAAAAAACAAAGGAAAAATGAGTGAAAAAATTCAAAAACAAAAAGAAGGAGTCTTGATCCTTGACAAGTTAAAAGCAGGAGATTGGGTCATTCTTTTGGATGAAAAAGGCAAATCATTTGATTCCGTTGGCTTTTCTCAATACATCAATGCCAAAAGATCAGGCGCTCACAAAAGGATGGTTTTTGTTGTAGGGGGACCCTATGGATTTTCTGAAGAAATGTATGCCAGAGGTCAAGAAAAAATTGCATTGTCCAGCATGACATTTTCCCATCAAATGGTGCGGATTTTTTTCTTAGAGCAACTCTACAGGGCCAACACCCTTTTAAACAACGAACCCTACCATCACAAATAGCATTCATGGAACTCATCTTTGGAACCCACAACCACAACAAAGTAGAAGAAATCATCAAACTTCTACCTTCTGGCTATGTGCTAAAAAGTCTAACAGACCTCAATTTCAATACCGAAATTGAAGAATCAGGAACAACACTGCAGGAAAATGCATTGATCAAAGCCACCACAATATTCAATGTTTTTAAAAAAGATTGTTTTGCCGATGACAGCGGATTGGAGGTATTTGCTTTGGGAGGAAAACCCGGAGTATATTCGGCAAGATATGCCGGAAACCAAAAAAATGCAGAGGAAAATACCCGTAAAATTTTAGGTGAATTAAAGGGAGTTAATGATCGTCGAGCCCAGTTCAGAACCGTAATTGCTTTGATACTCGGTGGGACTGAATACCTGTTTGAGGGAATCATCAAGGGAGAAATTTCTACAAGCCCAACAGGCCAAAACGGTTTTGGTTATGATCCAATTTTTATACCCGAAAAACATCGACTCACTTTTGCCCAATTGACACTGTCTGAAAAAAACAAAATAAGCCATCGTTCGAGAGCTTTTA
>JAAZUX010000158.1 GCA_018623955.1 Flavobacteriaceae bacterium
ATGGCCACGGTATTGTTGGCCGCTTTTACTCGCAATTTTATTTTGTTGGTTTTTACTTTAGGGATTCTAAGAATTCTTTTATAACCAATGGTGGATCCTTTAAAAATATTTTTCCAGCCATTGCTTCCCATGATGTCAATTTCGAACTCACTGATGCGTTGCCCCAAACGAATGGGTTCTTGGATCATTATACGGTCAAAAATGGTATTTTCTTTCAAATCAATTTCCAGTGTTGCAGGAAAAACGTCATCATCGGTGGCCCAATAGGTCATGGGGTCTCCATCAAGGGTGTTTTGAGGTGCAAACTTGGGGTGTTTTTTACGGGTATTGTTTGCGGAAGCCGTTTGCCCTTTTGCCAAGTCTGTGGCAAGAGATGCGTCAATAATCGCCTTAAATTCAGTAAGCGCTTTTACATCGTTTTCGTGAATGATCCCTCGCTTGTCGGGTGGGAGGTTGAGCAGTAGCAAGGCATTTCGTCCCACGGATTTGTAATAGATATCGGCCAACTGTTGTGGGGTTTTGACCAAACTGTCCTGATCGGCATGGTAAAACCAACCCGGACGTATGGAGACATCGCATTGCCCCACGATCCATTTTGTACCCTCCGGATCACCCGTATTGAGGTAGTCCGTCTTGGAGGCGCCGATGGTCAAACGGTCTGTATTGATGGTGGACCAAAAAGTACTTCCTGCAAAGCCTTTTTCATTACCAATCCAGTGGACTTCAGGGCCGGCATCGGAAAATATTTTAATATTGGGTTGTAGGTTTTTGACAAAGGCAATGATCTCTTCCCAGCCGTAGTAGGTGTCTCTGTCGATCTTTCGGATCTCGTTGGCACCCCCATAATAACCATCGCCACCATTGGCTCCGTCAAACCAAATTTCATTGATTTCACCATATTGGGTCAGTAACTCCTCCAACTGATTTTTGTAATAGGTGATATAAGCCGGAGTACCGTAGTCTTTATGGTTACGGTCCCAGGGAGAGAGGTAGAGTCCTGCTTTAAGGCCGTATTTTTTACAGGCAGCGACAAACTCTCCTACCACATCGCCTTTCCCACTTTTGTAGGGACTGTTTTTTACACTGTGTTCGGTGTATTGACTGGGCCACAGGCAAAAACCATCGTGGTGTTTGGCGGTGAGGATCAATTGTTTCATTCCCGCAGCCTGTGCGGTTTGTGCCCATTGCTCGACGTCTAGGGCAGTGGGATTAAAAATTTCAGGGCTTTCGTCTCCATAGCCCCATTCCTTATCGGTAAAAGTGTTGACCGTAAAGTGGATAAAACCGATCAATTCCATTTGCTGGTAAGTGATCAATTTTTGACTCGGGATCACTGCATTGGCAGTAAGATCGGCCGGGGGAGTGGTTTGACAGGCCAAAAATAAAAAGGAGAGCCCCATTATTAGATTTTTAATTTTCATTGTTTTTCTATTTGTTTAAGCAGTTTCACAAAGGCTTTGGGCGCAGACCATTGGGGGTTGTGATCCGCTTCCAAAATATAAACCGGCCATCCTTTTTCTTTGGCACGATTGGCGTGTAAGATAAAGTCATCTGATTCCGGAGTTTGCCCTCTTTCTACCGTATGGATATAATGGCTGGAAAGCTCAAGCCTTTTAGGGTTCTTCAAGACAATACGGTCGGTAAAGGTTTTGTAGGGATGGGGAACATCGGAGGGTGGCGGTTGATTTTCGGCCACCCAAGGAGGAACGATCCCTCCGTCTTTGATGACGTATTTTTTGGGGTCATTGACAAAAACTTCATTGACAGTTTCGTTGTGTTCGGGTACAAAAGCATCGAGATAGACCAGTTTTTTGATTCTATCCGGCAGGCGATCGGCCACGCCCGTCACCACCATGCCCCCATAGCTGTGGCCCACCAAGATGATGTTGTCCAATTCTTCAAAAAGGAGGGTGTTGACCACATCCATAATATGGGTTTCTAATCCGACGGATTCATCTGCTAAGTGTACCCGTTCGCCCTGTCCCGTTAGGCTGGGCCGATAAACCGTGTTTCCGGTGGCACTCAACAATTGATCCACTTCTTTAAAGGCCCAAGACCCGCCCCAAGCACCGTGGACAATCACGTAGGTGGGAGGAGTAATTTGTCCAATAGTATGGCCAAATGCACTTAGGCTGAGCAGCAGTAAAATTGTATTGATCCGATACTTCATTTGGTTTTTTGTTCAATTTAAAAAAATGCTTTTGTAAAAAGGAATTTTTCCAAACCTTAATGGGTAAATGATATTTTTTTCACCAAGATTTGGGAGGATAACTAAAAGGAATCATCTTTTATTTTTTTTGTTAACCCTTCTTGGTTTGATTTTTAGGCTCTGCTCATAAATATCTATCCACTCCTTTACGCTGATTCAAAACCCTTAGGAAGGTTTTTTATAGTCCCAATTTTTTCTGTCATTTCGTTTTAATTATGCCCAACTACTGTATATATTCACCTTTATGGTGTTTATTTTCCTTATGTTCTTTAGACAGTGTTACAATACATCCCGAAATCGGATGTATTGTAACACTATTATTAGCAAAAAAATCATCTAATGGGTTTCTTATTTTTTCAATTTCTTGACTGGAAACCTGAGTATATATTTCCGTTGTTTTTGAAGAATTATGACCCAGTAATGTTTGAATATGCCTTAAACTTGTTCCTTGTTCTAATAAGTGAGTTGCAAAACTATGTCTCAATGTGTGAGGCGTTACTTTTTTGTAAATTTTACTTTTCTTAACCGCTCTACTTAGGATTTTTGAAATACTTGTAGGACTATAACGCTTTCCTTTTGTTCCCTCAAAAAGCCATTTTTTAGGCTTATACTCATTATAATACGCTCTAAGTTGTAGTATTAAGTCTTGTGAAATTATACTTTGCCTATCTTTTTTACCTTTCCCTCCTCGAATTATAATAACTCCTCTTTGGGTATCAATGTCTTTTATTTCAAGATTGATGAGTTCGCTTCTTCGAAGTCCCGAAGAATAGATCAATGATATGATAGACCGATGTTTTAAATTAACAATACGTTGTATTATTTTGAAGATTTCTTCTTTTGTAAGTACAGTAGGTAGTTGTGTTCCTTTTTTTGGGCGGGTTACACTATATTTCTCCCTATTTCTTTCCTCCATCTGCTCATAATAAAACTTAATGGCATTGATCATCTGGTTTTGATAGGAAGCACTCGGGTTTTTCTTTTGTTTCCAACGCAACATAAAGTATTCTATTTCCTTTTTTCCACCCTCAGCTACTTCCTTTTTCAGAGCCTCACAATAAAGTAAAAAGAGACTAAAGCAGTTTCCATAAGTCTTTAAGGTATGAAGACTATAGTTCTTTAAATGAATTTTGTTTAGATAGTCATTCAAGATTTTTTTGTGCTTATCCGATAATACGGTAAAACCGGATTTGTTTTGTTTTTCTTGATTTGCATTGCCCTTTGGTTTTTGTTTTAAAGCCGAATAATCAACAAAAGCAACAGTTTTAAAAGAATTATAAAAAGCATTAAGACTAAAATCTTTTTTTAAAAAATACCATGATTTCAATGTTTGACTCCACCGTGTACCTTGATATCGTTTGATTTTATCAATTAGATCACGGTTGTAAGGAAAACTAACCTTTATAATGGC
>JAAZUX010000159.1 GCA_018623955.1 Flavobacteriaceae bacterium
CTGGAGCCTTTCAAAGGGTAATTGCCGACGATCAGGTGGCAGACAAACATGTCAAAACACTGGTTTTTTGTTCGGGAAAATTCTATTATGATTTGATCGATGCCAGAGCGAATAAAGACCGAATGGATGTGGCCATTGTCAGGCTGGAACAATTGTTTCCCTTGCCCCATGAAGAAATTCAAGCCCAGATTCAGCGATATTCCAACCTACAGGATGTGGTTTGGGCCCAAGAGGAACCCAGAAATATGGGTGCCTGGGGCTATTTGTTACTTCATTTGCCCGAAGCCCAGCAAATGCGACCTGCTACCAGAAGGTATTATGGTTCCCCAGCGGCAGGGAGTGCCGTAAGATTTAAAAACAGACATCAACAAGTGATCGACTATGTCTTTGATCCTGCGTTGGATAATTTTATAAGAAAAAAAAGTAAATCGTCATAAACTATGATTTTAGAGATGAAAGTTCCCTCACCTGGGGAGTCGATAACAGAGGTTGAAATTGCCCAATGGCTGGTTGCTGATGGCGACTACGTCGAGAAAGACCAAGCCATTGCAGAAGTAGATTCTGACAAGGCTACCTTAGAGTTGCCAGCCGAAGTCGGTGGAACCATTACCCTTAAAGCAGAAGAGGGAGACGCTGTGGCGGTTGGTCAAGTGGTTTGCCTTATCGATACAGAGGGCGCACCCAAAGAGGGGCAAAGTACACCCTCACCAACCGAAGCACCTGCTGCTGTAACTGCAGCTCCTCCGTCTGCTCCAGTCGCTGACCAAAATTATGCTGCCGGGTCTCCCTCGCCTGCCGCCAAAAAAATCATTGCCGAAAAAGGAATGGATTTGGAAAGTATTGTAGGTACGGGAAGGAATGGAAGAATTACCAAGGAGGATGCCGTTAAGGCAGTACCTGCTATGGGAACAGCTCCTGCTGGCAGTAAAAGAGGGGAAGAACGAAAGAAACTCTCCATGTTGCGGAGAAAAGTGGCCGAAAGACTGGTTGCAGTCAAAAATGAAACCGCAATGTTGACCACTTTCAACGAGGCGGATATGGCGCCTATTTTTGCCTTGCGAAAACAATACAAAGAAACTTTTGCTGAAAAACACCAGGTCAACCTGGGATTCATGAGTTTCTTTACCAAAGCAGTGGTTAGGGCACTAAAAATGTACCCCGATGTGAATTCTATGATTGATGGTGATTATAAAATTGCCTATGATTACTGCGACATCAGTGTTGCCGTATCCGGTCCTAAAGGATTGATGGTTCCTGTTGTGAGAGGTGCTGAAAATTTATCTTTTAGAGAAATCGAGCAAGAAATCAAACGACTGGCCATTCGTGCCAGAGACGGACAGATCACAGTTGATGACATGACCGGTGGAACTTTTACCATCTCCAATGGAGGGGTTTTTGGTTCCATGCTGTCCACACCGATTATCAATCCACCCCAATCCGGTATTTTGGGAATGCACAACATTATCGAACGGCCCGTAGCCATCGATGGAAAAGTTGAAATCCGTCCCATGATGTATTTGGCGCTTTCCTACGACCACCGGATTATTGACGGTAAGGAGTCGGTAGGGTTTTTGGTGGCCATCAAAGAAGCACTGGAAAGTCCGGAAGAATTCTTGATGGACAATGATGTTAATAAAGCATTAGAGCTATAAGTTCAGTACTTTGTTTTTGTAATCAATAATGGCTTGATTTTTCTTTAAAAAATCAGCACCCAGGATTCCATTGATCGGTTTTACGTTTTCATGCATCAAAGTTGCATTAATGTGTTGCATGTCCAACAATACAAAGGCGTGTTTTCCCACAGCATGTCTTCCCAAAATCAAATCACATTGATGACCCAATACAGCTTTGACTTTGTCTTTTCCAGCACCCGATGCTTCAAAAGGTTCTCCTTTTTCTTCGATGTTGAAGGTTTCTTTTTCGGCATGTGCAATGCAACTGCTGGACGCTCCCGTGTCAATCAGTAGTACTGCTTTGACACCATTGATCCGGGATTGGCAAACCAAATGTCTGGTTTTGGTCAATTTCAGTTTGATTTGCTTGGGAGGCGTATTTTTAAACAAAGAGTAGAATTTTTACAAATGTAAAAAAACGAAACCTTAATTTTATGGCTGATGAAACTTATTGACACCCATACCCATCTTTATCTGGAGGCTTTTGACCAAGATCGAGATCAAGTGATTCAAAAGGCCATAGAAATTGGGGTATATCGTTTTTACCTTCCCGCTATAGACAGTTCATATACAGAAAGAATGTTGGAATTGGAAAAAAAATACCCAGATCATATGCGTTTGATGATGGGTTTACACCCTACTCATGTTAAGGATAATTATATAGACGAACTTAAACATGTGGAGCAATACCTGGAAAAACGCGATTTTACCGCGGTGGGGGAGATAGGCATTGATCTGTATTGGGATCAAAGCTTTTTAAGTCAGCAACAAGAAGCTTTTGATACGCAAATTCGATGGGCGAAAGAAAAAGGATTACCCATCGTCATTCATTGTCGTGATGCTTTCGATGAGGTTTTTGAGGTTTTGGAAGGCCATAGAGGGGACGATTTATCAGGGATTTTCCATTGTTTTACTGGAAATAAAGAACAAGCCCAACGGGCCATAGGTCTGAATCTCAAATTGGGCATTGGAGGGGTGGTTACATTTAAGAATGGGAAAATCGATCGGTTTTTGGATCAAATTTCCATAAATCATATCGTTTTGGAGACCGATGCACCCTATCTAGCTCCTGCTCCATACAGGGGCAAGCGCAATCAAAGTGAGTATCTGATTTATATTTTGAGAAAACTATCAGACATTCATCAAAGAAGT
The DNA here is from genome assembly GCA_018623955.1 of Flavobacteriaceae bacterium. The sequence continues at coordinate 2,826 of JAAZUX010000159.1, forward strand.
GAAAAGGAGTTGGCTGAGATAACCTCTCAAAATGCACTTTCCATATTTAAGGGATAAACCATTTCCTTATCTTCTTTTGGTATAATTAATGAGTACTGATCTTTATTGGTAAAAAAATTTAATAGCATTTATTTTTTTTGTTTATTAGCGTCTATTTTAAAAATAATAGAGAGGTGGCCGAGTGGTCGAAGGCGCACGCCTGGAAAGTGTGTATTCCGTTATCGCGGAATCGAGGGTTCGAATCCCTTCCTCTCTGCAAAAAAGATGCTTTAATATGTATTTTTTTTTATCTTTAAAAAATTATCGAATAGAATAAAACTTTGATCAAAATGAGAAAATTATTTTTTGCCCTAAGCCTTGTTGGGATGTTAATGACCCAATCTTTGTCTTATGCTACAACATTTTTAAATCCAACCATTCAGGAAACTGAGCAACAAGAAGAAGCTGTTGAGGAAGAATCCATGGTTGAGGAAGCTCCTGTAATGGAGGAGCCCGAGGCTGTGGAAGAAGAAGTTGCGGCTCCTGCCGAGGTCTCTTTTACGCAAGAACTTAAGAAAAGATTTATCGAAGGAGGCCCAGGATTTATGGGAATCGTTTTGATTTGTTTGATTCTTGGTTTAGCCATTGCTATTGAGCGTATCATTTACCTCAATTTGGCAACCACCAATTCCCAAAAATTGACTGCAGGGGTTGAGGAAGCCCTTTCTTCTGGAGGAGTAGAGGCTGCCAAAGAGCTTTGCAGAAACACCAAAGGGCCTGTGGCTTCCATCTTCTATCAGGGTCTCGACC
>JAAZUX010000160.1 GCA_018623955.1 Flavobacteriaceae bacterium
ATACAGATGAAGAAATTTATTGAGACCATTTTAAACATTTACAACATCGAAGAGTTGCGTGGACGAATTCTTACCACATTGACCCTTTTGTTGGTTTATCGTTTGGGGGCTCAAGTGGTTCTACCCGGAATCGATTCAGTTCAATTGGCTGAATTGGCCAACCGAACCGATGGAGGAGGATTGTTGGGAATTCTCAATGCCTTTACGGGAGGAGCTTTTGCCAACGCTTCAGTTTTTGCTTTGGGTATTATGCCCTACATTTCTGCTTCCATTGTAGTTCAATTGATGGGAATTGCTGTGCCCTATCTACAAAAACTTCAAAAAGAAGGGGAAAGTGGCAACAAAAAAAGAACACAAATCACCCGATGGTTGACCATATTGATATGTGTAGTCCAGGCGCCTGCTTATCTATATGGGCTCTCTGCTCTGGGTGTGCCCGATAGTGCCTTCGTTATTGGCAGAGGACCCCTGTTTATGATTTCTTCTGTAATCATTTTGGTTACGGGAACCATTTTTGCGATGTGGCTTGGAGAAAAAATCACAGATAAAGGAATTGGTAATGGTATTTCATTATTGATTATGGTTGGTATCATTGCCAACCTTCCACTTTCTTTTACTCAAGAGTTCGTATCTCGTGTTTCTGAAAACAATGGTGGATTGATGATGATCCTGATCGAATTGGTATTGTGGGTGGTGATCATATTGTTGAGTGTCCTTCTGGTAATGGCAGTAAGACAGATTCCAGTACAATATGCGCGTAGAAGTGCAGCAGGAACGAACGAAAAAAATGTATTTGGATCACGACAATACATCCCTTTAAAATTAAATGCTTCCGGTGTAATGCCCATTATTTTTGCTCAGGCACTGATGTTTGCTCCCGCCTATTTGGGCGGCGCTTTTGGGGATTCAGCCGTGGGTCAGTGGTTGCAAACCAACTTTTCTGATATCTTCGGATTGTGGTATAATATACTGTTTGCAGTGTTGATCATCATTTTTACTTATTTCTACACCGCAATTACGGTTCCTACCAACAAGATGTCGGATGATTTAAAAAGAAGTGGTGGTTTTGTTCCCGGCATACGTCCCGGTAATGAGACTTCAGAGTTTTTAGATACGGTGATGTCACACATCACTTTTCCGGGATCATTGTACCTGGCAGCCATTGCAGTTTTTCCTGCGGTGGTGGTAAAACTTATAGGAATGCAACAAGGATGGGCCTTATTTTATGGTGGGACTTCCTTACTGATTATGGTAGGGGTTGCCATCGATACGATCCAACAAGTAAACTCTTATTTGTTGAACCGTCATTATGACGGATTGATGTCCAAAACCAGCAGAAACAGAAGAGCAGGAACAATATAGTATGGCAAAGCAAGCAGCAATAGAACAAGAAGGTACCATCATCGAAGCATTATCGAATGCTATGTTTCGGGTGGAGCTTGAAAACGGTCATGTTGTGACCGCACATATTTCCGGAAAAATGCGTTTGCATTATATCAAGTTGTTGCCAGGAGATAAAGTTAAATTAGAAATGAGTCCTTACGATTTATCAAAAGCAAGGATTACATATAGATTTTAAAACAGAAAAATGAAAGTAAGAGCTTCCTTAAAAAAACGAAGTGTGGATTGTAAAATTGTCCGTAGGAAGGGACGATTGTACGTGATCAACAAAAAAAATCCTCGATTCAAACAAAGACAAGGTTAGATTATGGCTAGAATATCAGGAGTAGACATTCCCAAACAAAAGAGAGGCGTTATTGCACTTACCTATATCTATGGTATCGGTAGAAGCCGCGCTCAAGAGATATTAGCAATTTCCAAAGTCAGTGAAGACACCAAAGTTTCGGATTGGACAGATGAAGAAACCGGGAGAATCCGTGAGGCTGTTGGAAGTTTTAAAATTGAAGGTGAATTGCGATCTGAATTACAATTGAACATCAAGCGATTGATGGATATTGGTTGTTACAGGGGAATTCGTCACAGGACAGGCTTGCCTTTGAGAGGTCAACGCACCAAAAACAATTCTAGAACCCGAAAAGGGAAAAGGAAGACTGTTGCAAACAAAAAGAAAGCCACTAAATAATAGGAACTAACTATGGCAAAAGTAACCACCAAAAAACGTAAAGTCATTGTAGAGGCTTATGGCGAAGCTCATATCAATGCGTCTTTTAACAACATCATCATTTCTTTGACCAACAACAAAGGAGAGGTCATTGCATGGTCCTCTGCCGGAAAGATGGGTTTTAGAGGTTCAAAGAAAAACACACCCTACGCTGCTCAAACAGCTGCTGAAGATGTTTCTAAAGTGGCTTTGGAAGCCGGCTTAAGAAAGGTGAAGGTATACGTGAAAGGACCCGGAAACGGACGTGAGTCTGCGATCAGAACCCTGCACAACAATGGGATTGAGGTAACTGAAATCGTTGACGTTACCCCACTACCACACAACGGTTGTCGCCCGCCCAAGAGAAGAAGAGTATAATTATTTAACCTGTTATCGAAGGATCAGACCTTAATTCATAACACAAACATTTTATATGGCAAGATATATCGGTCCAAAATCAAAGATTGCTAGAAAGTTCGGAGAACCTATTTTCGGAGCAGACAAGGCCTTTGAAAAAAGAAATTACCCTCCCGGCCAACACGGAAACAACAGAAGGAGAGGCAAAAAATCTGAATACGCAATTCAGTTGCTTGAAAAGCAAAAAGCAAAATACACCTATGGTATTTTAGAACGCCAGTTCAGGAATATTTTTGAAAAAGCGAGTAGTAGTAAAGGGGTAACCGGTGAGGTGTTACTTCAGTTGTGCGAGTCCAGATTAGACAACGTAGTCTATCGACTGGGCATTGCTCCCTCAAGAAATGCTGCACGTCAGTTGGTTTCTCACAGGCACATTACCGTAAACGGTAAAGTGGTCAATATTCCTTCTTATACACTTCAAGCCGGCGATGCTGTTGGAGTAAGAGAAAAATCTAAATCTTTACAGGCCATTTCTGCTTCTTTGGAAGCCAATTCTTCAGTATACGAATGGATGACCTGGAATACTGAAACCTATGAGGGGAACTTTGTAAGTGTCCCTCAGCGCGTTCAAATTCCTGAGAATATCAAGGAACAGTTGATCGTTGAATTGTACTCTAAATAATTTAATCACAGGAAGAAAGAAACTATGGCAATATTAAATTTCCAAAAACCCGATAAGGTAATCATGATCGACTCCTCTGAGTTCGAGGGCAAATTTGAATTTCGTCCGCTCGAACCCGGATACGGTCTCACTGTTGGGAATGCACTGAGAAGAGTGTTATTATCCTCTTTGGAAGGTTTTGCGATCACCTCAGTAAAAATTGAAAATATAGAGCATGAATTTTCTACCATTCCCGGAATTGTAGAAGATGTGACAGAGATTATTCTCAACCTGAAGCAGGTAAGGTTCAAAAGACAAATTGAGGATGTCGAAGATGAAAAGGTCATCATCATGGTCGGAGGTCAAGACCAATTAAAAGCTGCTGACTTTCAAAAATTCATCTCCGGATTTCAGGTGTTAAACCCAGATTTGGTCATTTGTAATCTTGAAAAAGGTGTTCAGTTGAACATCGAAGTGACCATCGAAAAAGGAAG
>JAAZUX010000010.1 GCA_018623955.1 Flavobacteriaceae bacterium
ATCATAGAGAATCCAGGCGTATTCATGGGATCACCACCCTGACGGTCAATCATATTGCCCAACCCTATGACCAGCAACAAGCCCTCTACAGAACAGGTATTGCTGTGGGCGACTATCCCGTGGACCATCACCACGCCAGCCACCCTGATGCCGAAAATTTACCGGAACTCCATTTTTATCCTGTTCCCTCCTACAACCTGCCGATGGGCTGTTTACTCCCGCAAAGTATCGATGATTTTATCGTGGCCGAAAAATCCATTTCGGTGACCAATATCGTCAATGGAACCACCCGCCTGCAACCCGTTGTTTTGCAAATTGGACAGGCGGCTGGGGCCATTGCGGCTTTGAGCATCAAAGAAAACCTTTCCCCTGCAAAGGTGAGCGTAAGAAAAGTACAAAACCGGCTTTTGGAACAGGGAGGATATCTTTTGCCCTACTTGGACGTCCCCAAGGATCACCCCCGTTTTAAAGTCTATCAGCGTATAGGAGCAACAGGAATTTTAAAAGGCACGGGAATGAACGTGGGTTGGGAAAATCAAACATGGTTTTTTCCCGATAAGGAGCTGACTCAGCCGGATCTGGATCATGCCCTATCCGTATTGAAAAAGTTTAAGGACATTCCGCCTCCTGTGTCAACCAAAAATCAAGATATGCTGCAATGGTTTAAAAAATTACACCCCTTATTTTCTTCTGACAATTCCCTTCCTGATTGGATCAAGGATACAAAAACCCTAAACGAATTTTTGGGGATTAAAGTTGCACCAATGGGTAATATCAGTCGCGGAAACTTCGCCCTCCTTTTGGATGTGATCATTGACCCCTTCCACAGGGGGCCCATTGACCATTATGGTCAGTTTGTTTTGGATCAATGATGGAGTTACCTCTGCTTTTCTTCCAAGGCTTTTTTTGATTTTTTTAAAATCAGAAAGCCATTTAGATTCATTCGGACCTGTTTATGATTTACTATTTTTGTAATACAAGACAATTCAATGAAAAAAAACCAACAAAGGAGAAAAGCTTTGGTTTATCATGCCAAACCCAAACCGGGTAAAACTGAAGTAGTCCCTACCAAAAGCTATCGTACCCAAAGAGACCTTGCACTGGCCTATTCTCCCGGGGTGGCCATTCCCTGTCAGGAAATCGAAAAGCAGCTCGAAAATGTTTACAAATACACCAACAAGGGCAATCTGGTAGCGGTCATTTCTAATGGAACTGCTGTTTTGGGTTTGGGAGACATCGGTCCCGAGGCTTCAAAACCCGTGATGGAGGGAAAGGCACTCTTGTTTAAAATATTTTCAGACATTGATGTTTTTGACATTGAGATCAATGAAAAAGACCCCGAAAAATTCATCCAGACCGTAAAAGCCATTGCCCCCACATTCGGAGGCATCAACCTCGAAGACATTAAAGCCCCGGAGGCTTTTGAGATCGAAAACCGACTCAAAGCAGAATTGGACATTCCCTTGATGCATGACGACCAACACGGAACGGCCATCATCTCTTGTGCTGCTCTGATCAATGCCCTGGGATTGTCCAATAAAAAAATAGAGGAGGTCAGGATCGTCATCTCCGGTGCGGGCGCTGCGGCCATCTCCTGCACCCGTTTGTACCGAGCTTTTGGGGCTAAAAAAGAAAATATTGTCATGCTGGACAGCAAGGGAGTCATCAGGAATTCCCGCCCCAACCTGAGTAGCCAGAAAGCAGAATTTGCCACAGGCCGCGAGATCGATACCTTGGCCGAGGCCATGATCGATGCCGACGTTTTTATCGGCTTGTCTCAACCCAATATTTTGGACGAGAACATGTTGCTCTCTATGGCCAAAAACCCCATTGTTTTTGCCATGGCCAATCCCACTCCCGAGATCGACTACAATCTGGCTTGCAAGACCAGAGCAGATATCATTATGGCTACGGGAAGGTCTGACCATCCCAATCAAGTCAACAATGTTTTGGGATTCCCTTTTATCTTTAGAGGTGCATTGGACGTAAGGGCCACTAAAATCAATGAACCCATGAAAATGGCGGCAGTAGAGGCTTTGGCCCAATTGGCCAAACAATCTGTCCCCGAACAGGTCAATATCGCCTATGAGGAAACCAAGCTCAATTTTGGTAAAGACTACATCATCCCCAAACCCTTTGACCCCCGCTTGATTGTCGAAGTTCCGGTTGCCGTTGCCAAAGCGGCCATTGCCTCCGGTGTTGCTCAAGAGCCCATTGATGATTGGCAGCGGTATGAGGCCGAATTGGCCGAACGATTGGGAGGTCATCAAAAAATTCTCCGAATGATCCATGACCGGGCCAAATCTGCCCCCAAGCGCATCGTATTTGCAGAGGCCGATCAGTTGGATCTGGTCAAAGCGGCTCAAATCGTCCACGAAGAAAAAATTGGAATTCCGGTTTTACTGGGGAATAAGGAAACCATCCAAAATTTGATGGAGTCCATTGATTTTGAGGCAGAGGTCTCTATCATTGACCCCAAAACCGAAGAACATATCGAAAGTCGGCAACGTTATGCCAGGGCCTTTTGGGAGACTCAAAAAAGAAGAGGAAAAACCCTTTACGAATGTGACAGTCTGCTCAAAGAACGAAACTATTACGCCGCCATGATGGTCAGAGCGGGAGATGCCGATACCATGCTTTCCGGTTTTTCAAGAAAATATCCCGCAGTGGTTAAACCCATTTTGGAGGTCATGGGCAAAGCCAGAGGCGTCGATCGGGTAGCCGCTACCAATTTGATGCTCACCAAAAGAGGAATGCTTTTCCTCTCCGATACCTCCATCAATGTGGATCCCTCACCCAAAGAATTGGCCAAAATTGCCCAGATGACCGCCCAAACGGTCAAAATGTTTGGGGTAGAGCCCGTTGTAGCACTTTTGTCCTATAATAACTTTGGATCCTCTCCTTTCCCTCAGGCCAAAAAAGTATCCCAAGCGGTCAGTTATTTGCACCGGATGTTCCCCAACCTCATTGCCGATGGCCCTGTTCAATCCGATTTTGCTCTCAACAATGAAATGCTGGGAGAGCGTTTCCCCTTTTCCTCTCTCCACAACCGAAAAGTCAATACCTTGATTTTTCCCTCTTTGGACGCGGCCAACATTACCTACAAGATCATCAAGGAATTGGACAATACCCTATCCATCGGGCCTATATTGATGGGACTCAGGGAATCAGCCCATATCTTACAATTGGGGGCGTCGGTCGATGAAATTGTCAATATGGCGGCCATAGCCGGCATTGACGCACAAGAAAAATTAAAATTGAAAGCAAAAAAATGATAACACAAATTAAAGGGAAACTCGTTGAAAAAAACCCAACCCAAGTGGTGGTAGATTGCAATGGGATTGGATATGAGATCAATATTTCGCTATACACTTTTTCCAGTCTTTCGTCCGATGAAAATATCAAGTTATTCACCCACCTTCAAGTCAGAGAGGATGCTCATATTTTGTATGGTTTTTTTACAGTTTTGGAAAGAGCCGTATTCAGACTTCTAATCTCTGTTTCGGGCATAGGAACCAGTACTGCGAGGACCATGCTTTCCTCTCTTACACCCGCCGAAATCCAACAGGCCATTGGCACCGAGGATGTCGCTACCATTCAGGGGGTCAAAGGCATTGGACTGAAGACGGCTCAGCGGGTAATCATTGAACTTAAAGACAAGATCAAGAGCTTGCAAGGAACCGACGAAATTCCTGTTTTTAAAAGCAATACAATCAAAGAAGAAACGTTATCAGCATTAGAGGTACTTGGCTATTCGAGAAAAGCCTCTGAAAAAGTCGTTGATAAACTCATTCAAGGCGAACCTGACAGTTCGGTTGAGGAATTGATAAAATCTGCCTTGAATAAACTTTAAATCTCTTTGATCTATAAGATAAAGAACAAAAATTTAAGTTTAAAATTCTTCCTGTTGCCCCTATTGATGATTTGCAGTTTTTCACTGTGGGGACAGGTAGAGAGCAGCTATGATTTGTCTAAATCCAAGCTTACCCAATCGGCCGGTATCAGCTCAAAATACACCTATGACCCCGAAACGGGTATGTATCGCTATACCGAAAGCATTGACGGTTACCCCATCAACACCCCATTGGTAATATCTCCGAAAGAATTTGAAGCCATGGTGTTGGCCGAACAGATGAAAGGGTATTTTCAAGGTAAAATTGCCGCCCTTACCGGCAATGCCGAAAACCTAACTGAAACCCAAAAAAACCTCCTTCCCGAGGTTTATGTCAACAGTAAATTTTTTCAATCCATTTTTGGCAGTAATATTATTGATATCGTTCCCCAAGGATCCGTTGGAATAGACTTGGGTGTCCGATACCAAAAAAACGACAATCCGGCAGCATCTCCCAGAAACAGAAGAAGTTTTGGTTTTGATTTTGACCAAAGGATCAGTCTGAGTTTATTGGGTAAAATTGGTGACAGACTTCAAATCACAGCCAATTATGACACGGAGTCTACTTTTGACTTTCAAAATTTGGTCAAAATAGAATTTAATCCACCCCAGTTGGCAGAAATTTCAGACATCATCCCCGAATCGGTCAATGCTCAAGGCGATATGCTCAAGTCCAGAGCGGATAAACTTTTGTCTAAAGCCAAAAATATTACCGAAAAAGCAGCAGGGGTACAACAAAAAATTGGGGATTTTCAGAGTACATACAACGAAGCCAGACAAAAAATTCTCAACCTTAAATCAAAAGCAGATGCCCTTTCAAGTCAGAGTTTGATGGGCTTGGGGAATAATGTTACTGATTATCTGAACGGGAAGGTCACCGAGGATGCGATTTTACAAAACATCAGTATTGGAAATATCAGCATGCCCCTAAACAGTAACCTCATTCAAGGGGCACAGAGTCTCTTTGGGGTAAGAACCGATCTCAAATTTGGAAAAACCACCATTTCGGCTGTTTTCTCTGAACAACGGTCACAATCACAGAATGTTGTCGCTCAAGGAGGAGGAACCCTTCAGGAGTTTAATGTTTTCGCACTCGACTATGAAGAAGATCGTCACTATTTTCTGGGGCATTATTTCAGGGATCATTACGATCAATTTCTCAAAAACTATCCCTATATCAATTCCCCGGTTCAGATAACCAGAGTCGAAGTTTGGATCACCAATAGGGGATCACAAACCAGAAACATAAGGAATATTGTAGGTTTTCAGGATTTGGGAGAAAGTGACCCCTCCAAAGTGACACTGGACGACAGAATCACCAACTTTTTTAACGGTAAAGGTTTTTCAAGCCCTACTTCCAATGACAACAACAAATTGAACCCTGAAACCATCGGCAGGGGAGGAATCTTGAGTAAAGAAATTCGCGATATTGCATCCATCTCCCGTTCTTTTGGGGCCTACAACAATCGGGTCAATGAGGGATTTGATTATGCCGTATTGGAAAGCGCCAGAAAGCTCAGTCAAAGTGAATACAAACTTCACCCTCAATTGGGTTATATCTCTCTCAATCAACGTTTGAGCAATGACGAAGTTTTGGCTGTGGCCTATCAATACACCTACAGGGGCAAAGTCTATCAAGTAGGGGAATTTGCCAACGGAAGTGTTGAAACGACTGCTGTTAACACCAATCCAAACGAAGAAAACCAGAGCATTATAAACAACAATTTGGTGGTCAAACTGCTCAAAAGTAATATTACAGATGTTCGTCAACCCATCTGGGATTTGATGATGAAAAACATTTACAATACCGGTGCTTTTCAACTATCTGAGGAAAATTTCAGACTCAACATACTTTATTCAGACCCTTCACCCATCAATTATTTGACTCCTGTAGACAAATCCATTTGGCCGAAGAATATGGACGACAGAATCCTTTTGAATACTTTTAATTTGGATCAACTCAACTTCTACCAAGATCCGCAGCCGGAGGGTGACGGATTCTTTGATTACATTCCCGGTATTACCATCGAACCCCAATACGGCAGAATTATCTTTCCCAATGTAGAGCCTTTTGGAGAATACCTTTTTGAGCTGCTGGACGATCCCAACTCACAAAGAGAACAATACAAAAACGTTGAAACCTACAACGCCAACCAAAAAAGATATGTTTTCAATGAAATGTATCTCAAAACCAAAGCCGCTGCTTTGGAGACCACTGAAAAAAACAAATTTCAGCTCAAAGGGCGTTATAAATCCGAAGGGGGAGATGGCATTCCTATTGGCGCATTCAATGTTCCGCGTGGCTCGGTAAAGGTCACCGCAGGAGGTCGGGTACTGAGAGAGGGCATTGACTATACTGTAAATTATGCCATTGGTAGGGTCAAGATTTTAGATCCGGCTTTGCAAGCCTCAAATGTTCCTATCAATATATCTGTCGAAAACAACTCTTTTTTCAACCAGCAAAACAAAAGGTTCTCGGGAGTCAATATCGTTCACAAGGTTAATGACAAAGTGGTTTTTGGTGGAACCCTCTTGAATCTGAGTGAAAATCCACTGACCCAAAAAGCAAACTACGGCACAGAACCGGTGAATAATACCATGATCGGTTTCAACACCAATTTTTCTACCGAACTCCCATTCTTAACCCGCTGGGTCAACAAAATCCCGACCATTAACACCAATGTGCCTTCCATGTTATCTTTCAGGGGAGAAATAGCCAATCTCGTCGCCGGAAAACCCAAAAACACTCAACTTCAAGGCGAATCCAATGTTTATATTGATGACTTTGAGGGAGCCCAAACCAATATAGACATCAAGGGCTTTAACTCTTGGAGGCTCTCCAGTATTCCTTTTAAAAATTTTAAAGGTTCAGCGGTCAAAAACAACGACATCAGCAGTGGCTTTGGAAGGGCCAAACTCGCTTGGTATTCCATTGATCCTATCTTTTATGCCGGAGGGAGACCAGCGGGAATCAACAATGACGATATCTCACTCAATACAACCCGAAGGATTTTTATCAAAGAGATTTTTCCCGAACAGGATCTTGTGCAGGGAACTACCACTGTCCAAAGCACCTTAGATTTGGCCTATTATCCCAATGAAATAGGGCCCTACAACAATGTGACTGATGATGAATTTAGAGGTGATGCTGCCAAAAATTGGGCAGGGATCATGCGGCCCATCAATGCGACTAATTTCGAACAGTCCAATGTGGAATTTATTGAATTTTGGCTCTTGGATACCTTCAGCGAAATAATCACCGAGCATGACGACTTAGGGGAACTTTACTTCCATTTGGGGAATATTTCGGAGGATATACTCAAAGACGGACGAAAACAATTTGAAAATGGATTGCCAGGGCTTAATGGTCAAAATTTAGTCCATAATACCCCTTGGGGGAAAGTACCCTCCACCCAGTCACTACTATATGCTTTCAATACTGTTCCCGAGGACAGAGCAGTACAAGATGTTGGATTCGATGGTTTGGACGATGATCAAGAGCAGTTGATTTATTCCAATGGACCTCCCGAAGATCCTGCGCGTGACAACTATCAATTTTTCGTTGCAGCTAAAGGCGGAATTTTGGATCGTTACAAAAATTACAACGGTACCCAAGGCAATTCTCCCGTTGCTTTTTCTGATACCAACAGGGGAAACACTACCGAACCCGACTCAGAAGATATCAACCGGGATCAAAGTATGAATACCATCGACAGTTATTTTGAATACCGTGTCCCCATTTCAAAATCAATGGGAGTTGGTAATCATCCCTTTATTACTGATGTTCGAGAAAATGTCAAAGTTGATGTTCCCAACGGAGAAGAAATCACCACGCGGTGGATTCAATTCAAAATACCGGTACAGAAGGGCTACTATGAGGACACCCAGTTTGATGATTATTTTGAGGCCATTAACAACATCGAAGATTTGCGTTCCATCCGTTTTATGCGAATGGTTCTCAAAGGTTTTTCTCAGCCCGTGGTATTGCGATTTGGCACCTTGGATTTGGTACGAGGAGATTGGCGCAGATACAACCAAAAACTAAACAAAAAACTTCCCAAAAACAACAATACAACCCTAGACATCAGTACGGTCAATATTTTGGAAAACGAAAACCGCATACCCGTCAATTATGTCTTACCTCCTGAGATTCAAAGAGAACAGATCAACAACAACAACACCATTGTCCGACAAAATGAGCAATCCATGTCCCTGAGGATATGCGACCTTCAACCCATGGACTACCGTGCGGTTTACAAAAATGTCAATGTAGACATTCGGCAATACAAAAACCTTAAAATGTTTTTACATGCCGAATCCATCGTTGGTCAAAAACCTTTACCCGGAGAAGGAACCGCCGATGACTATGACCGACGAATGGTAGCATTCATTCGATTGGGTACGGATTTTTTGGACAATTATTATCAGGTCGAAATTCCACTTAAACCCACCGATTACGAAGAAAGCTCTTCCAACATATTCACCGCTGATGAAGTTTGGCAACCGGAATCTAATGCCTTGGAGGTCCCCATCAAATTACTGGCAAAACTAAAAGCAGCCGCCATTAACAATTCCGGTCTGGGCAGGGTGTCCTATTTTGATGAAAACATGAATCCTGTCAGTGAGTTTTCACCCATCAGTGCTTTGCCCGGATTTAAGAAATACAAATTTGCCGTAAAAGGAAACCCTTCTTTGGGATCCATCAAGACCTTGATGATAGGAGTGAAAAACCCCTCCCAGCAGTTGGGAGACGATTTGTGTGGGGAAGTTTGGTTCAACGAATTACGCATTGCGGGAATCGATTCCAAAGGCGGCTGGGCAGCCATTGGAGCCATGGACGCCAATTTTGCTGATTTGGCCACTGTAGCCGCTACGGCTCGAATGTCAACCATTGGATTTGGCTCCATAGATCAGACGCCCAACCAAAGCAATCGGGAGGACATGAAGCAGTACGATCTGGTCACCAACATCAATCTGGGGAAGCTCTTACCAGAAAAATGGGGACTTCAAATACCCCTGAATCTCAATGTAGGAGAAACCTTTATCACGCCCGAATACGACCCTTTTTATCAAGACATCCTATTGCAAGACCGACTGGACGCCTCCAAAAGAACTTCACAAAGAGATTCCATTAACGAACAAGCCATTGACTATATCCAAAGAAAAAGTATCAGTTTGATTGGGGTACGAAAAAATAAAACGGGAAATAAACCCAGCCGTTTCTACAGCCCCGAAAATTTTGATTTTTCATACGCTTACAACGAGTTGCAACACCACGATTATGAAATTAAAAATCAAACAGACAAAAACCTCCAATTGGGAGCCAACTACGCTCACTCCTTCAAGTCCATAGAAATCAATCCTTTTAGAAAAATTCAAGCCCTAAACCGAAAGCGATACTGGCAATGGTTGAAAGAAATTAATTTCAATCCCATTCCCAATAACATAGAAATTACCTCCAACATCAATAGAGATTTTAGTAGTCAGCGTTTTCGACAAGTTTATATGGAGGGGATAGATGCAGGACTACAACTTCCCCTTCCAGACCTGCAACTCAGAAACTATCTGTTTGACTGGTCTTACTCCATCAGTCATAATCTGACCCGTTCTTTGCGATTCAACTTTACAGCATCCAACAACAACATCGTTAGAAATTTTTTCGAAAAAGACCCCGACAACCCCTTGGGTAGGGTCAACAAGAGTTTGGACATCTGGGATGGCATTTGGGATACCGGTCAAACCGATCGTCATTTTCAAACCCTTTCACTGAATTATAAAATTCCTTTTCGATTAATTCCCTTTCTTAATTTTATTGATGCTAATTACAATTATACAGGCGATTTCAGCTGGCAAAGTGGATCCAATGCCATGGCAGCTGTGGCTGGTGAGGGAGGTCAGCAGCTGGGCATTGTCAACACCATACAAAATGCCAATACCAAAACCCTGACCGGATCGATTTCTTTTGATAAACTCTACACCATTTTGGGATTAAAATCAAAAAGATCCCCTTTTGATCAACCTTTTGCAAGAGCCGCTGAGGCCAACAATCCACAGAATCAAAAACAAGAGAAAAAACCCAAAAACAACGCTTTTAAGAAAGGGGTCACTTATTTTGTTGATCTACTTTCATCCATCAAAAGAGTACAATTCAATTATTCGGAAAACAATGGTAAAGTCATCCCGGGTTATCTGCCCAATGTAGGATTCATGGGTACCCTAGACCCCTCTTTTGGTTTTACTTTTGGAAGTCAAGCCGATGTCAGATATGAGGTAGCCAAGAGGGGATGGTTGACCAATTTCCCCAACTTCAACGAGCCGTTCGTTCAAGTCCACAACAGCAAACTCAATATATCCGCTCAGATCAATCCTTTAAAAGACCTGACCATCGACCTTAATGCCGAACGCAATTATTCAAATAATCTGTCTGAAAATTATCAGGTTCGTGACAGGGATTATCTCGCACTTAATACCAATGAATATGGGAATTTTGGAATGTCTACCATTTTGATCAAAACCGCTTTTTCAGGCGGGGACGGTATTGTCAATAAGAATTTTCAGAATTTCAGAAACAACCGTTTGATCATTGCCAATCGCCTGGCAGCTCAAAATGGAACTTCACTCACCAATCGCGATAAAAATGGCTTCCCCGAAGGATTCAATAAAAATCACCAAACTGTTCTCGTGGCTTCCTTTCTCTCCGCATACTCCGGAAGTGATCCCAACAAAATATCTTTTGACCCCATCCAAAATACACCATTGCCCAACTGGAATTTAAAGTATACAGGCTTGACCAAAATCAAATCCTTGGCCAAAATTTTTAATCGATTTTCTATAACTCACGGTTATCGTTCCAGCTACACCCTTACAAATTATCAAACCA
>JAAZUX010000161.1 GCA_018623955.1 Flavobacteriaceae bacterium
ATCCAAAGCCTCCTTTACAAACTTCTAACATCTCACGTCTTGAGATTGGTTTTTGCATGAAATTATGATACTTACTCATTACATTAAATAAATAAATTCTTTTAAGTTAAATATACTATGGCAGTAATCTTTCCAGGGGGTTAAGCTTTCATCTTCAACATTTTCCATCTCTTTCAATAGGGAGATGAACTTTTTCGCATTTTTAATTTCATCTTTTGAGGGTTTTCTGGAAAAAGAATGCATATAAACCCACTCAATTTTTTGATCAAAGGATAACTGTTTTTGTTGTAATAATTTCTTGGCCATAATTTCGGCCTGACCAATTACAAAGGGATCATTCATCAATATTAAAGACTGAGAAGGCACATTGGTAACGTCTCGTTTCCCAACAGTAGAAAATGGAATGGGGCGATCAAAAGTAGTCATCATTGGCTCCAAAAAATTTCTCCTGACCTCCAAATAAATACTTCTTCTTTTGTTCCCATTTAGAGGGCCAGATTTTTCTGGTTTTCCTCGGCCTTGCATGAATTCTGTCAGATAGATTGGAATGGGAGCTCCATAGAGGCTAGTGTCTAAACTTTCCGAAGCTACAAGAATTCCATCTCTTACGGCCTCAGCTTCTAATCTCCTGAATGGAAAAGAAGCCAAGTAAATATTATTGGGATCTTTCTTTAGTAGTTTTTCATCCCTCAGTGAACTTCGTTTAAACGTTTCTGAACTTAGGATATATTTGATCATTTTTTTAATAGACCACCCCTCTTTTTGAAACTTAATAGCCAAATGATCTAATAGTTCTGGATGTGATGGAAGTTTTCCTTGGAGACCAAAATTATCTACTGTTTCAACAATCCCTCTTCCAAATAAATGATGCCAAATACGGTTAACCATCACTCTAGAAGTTAGTGGATTTTCTTCACTCAACATGGCCTCCGCCAATTCTAATCGTCCGCTCCCTTGGGATTTAAAAGATTTGCCACCCGGTGACAAAACCGATAAAAATCTTCTGGGGACATTCTCCGCGGAGGGCTCTTGATAGTTCCCTCTATTAAAAACAGGACTGTTGATGGCAAAGCCATCGGAAACACCATAAATAAAAGAGTTGCTTTTTTGGCCTTTTGTTAGTTTTTTATTCCTGTCATTTAATTTTATTAGTTCGGGATAATAGACTGATAATCCCCCTGTTTTTAATCTGGTATTTAATTCCTTTATTTGAGATTTATAATTTTGAGTTGTTCTAACTTCCGAGGGCCACTTTGAGTCATAGGAAATACTATATTCAGCTTCTACATAACTATCTTCAGGCAATTTAAAATGGTGTTTTTGGTATTCACCAGTAATAATTTCTACATATGCTTTATGTCCCTTCCAAGCACTAACATTAAATGTGTAGTTCTTCCAACTTGGTTGATTCACTCTTTTTGAAAGGTCACCATAAATTGGGTTGGATATTAGTTGAAAATTGTCAATTATGATCCGAATGGTACTTTTATTACCCCTAGCGCGGACCCCAATAAAGTCTGAATCCAATGTAAAATCGGGAGATCTTAACGCTCCAAAAAGACCTTCTCCATATAGTCTACTAGAAGCCTTTCCATAATCTAAGGCCATCAGTTTTCCAGAGGTTTTGCTAATGGTTGGATTTGCCAAAGTTGTTCTATCCCCAAAGGCATAACCAGAGGTTTGCCAATCATCTAAATCAAGGTTTCTAAAGTCCCCTATCATTTTGTAATGGTGGGGTGGATTTATTTTTACTTGCTGTGTTGATTTTTTGAGTTGAATTTTTTGGCCAACCAAGCTTGTGATAGAGTTCTGTATTTCTTGGATTTCCTTTGCTGTATTTACTTTTTCAATGGTTAGATCTGAATCTAGTGGGGTAAAGCGAGTACTTTCCATAATGCCATATAGGGCATAATAATCTTTGGCAGTAATGGGATCAAATTTATGGTCATGACATTTTGCACAGGAGACGGTTAGACCCTGAAAGCTTTTGGTGATCACATCAATCATATTATCAATCCGATTGGCTTCGTCTTGTCTAATATCGACTGGACTGTGAGCACCCTCTCCTAACGTGTAAAAATTAGTAGCTATAGGCGATTCAAGTACTCCATCTTTGGTATTATATCGTTTATTTTCCAATAGATCCCCCGCGAGATGCTCCTTTAAAATCTGGTTGTAAGGGACATCATTATTAAAAGCCCTGATGAGATAGTCGCGATATTTCCAAGCCCCTGTAATGGTAAAATCAAATTCGTGTCCTTTCGTTTCAGCATATCTCACCAAATCCATCCAGTGTCTTGCCCATCTTTCTCCATAAGCTGGTGAGTTTAAAAATTTATCTACCATTTTCTGATAGGCATCCACTGACGAATCGGCAATAAAATTTTCTACATCTTCGGTTAATGGAGGGAGTCCTGTCAACAGATATGATACCCTCCTAATGAGTGTATTCTTGTTAGCAATAGAAGCCTTTTTTAAGTTTTTTTGATCTAATTGCTTATCAATAAATAGATCAATAGTAGTTATTTGATTCTTTTTTTTGTTCGGTGAAGGTTTAATGAATGCCCAGTGTGTTTTCCATTTTGCTCCTTGTTCAATCCATTTATTCAAAATGTCTTTTTCTCTTTTTGTTAATTTATTATTTGATTCAGGTGGCGGCATTATTTTATCTTCATGCAGGTTATTAATTCTATCAATTAAATGACTTTCATGTGGTTTCCCAGGCACTATAGCAAACCCGCCGCTTTCTAGTGCAGCTGTTAACCCCTCCTGGGTGTCGAGTCTGAGGTTGGCCATACGACTACTAGGGTCGGGGCCATGACACAAATAACAATTTTGAACCAAAATAGGTCGAACATGAAAGTTGAAATCAATATTTTCAGGAAGTGGTTCGTAAGAAGAGTCTGTGTTGTTACAGGATAGTGTAACTGTGTATATGATTATTATGATTATTTTTTTCATTGAAATCAACTAAATAGTCAAATATCGAAAGTAATAACTTCCAATAGAAATGAAATTTCCGTTACTTTCGCCTTTGTGGTCCAGAAAAATAGATCAAGTAAAATACTTTGAGTTTATCCCCAATAAGCAAAGTAATTTATGTTGTTAACTTTTTTTAGAGACCATCTTGAACTGTTGTCTTATAAATATATAAACTTTTGATTAAATATCCATTTCTATAACAATCCCTGTAGTATGCCTGAAATGCAATGAAATCTACGATGGGATTATGCACTCACCAATTGGAGAAAAAATAGTTTCTAATGTTACAACAACAAGCTACTCTTAGAAGTAAATTAAGGATTACTTTGTGATCCTGACAAAGCTCCGCTTTGAAAATAGTCCAAACAAAAAAACGCTCATGTCCCGTGTCCCACCCATAGGGGTTGGGACGGTGGGACATAAATTGCAAAAACTTCACAAAGCGTCCTGTTAACTTTTAGGGGGAGTGGGTTTTAGAGAAGTGGTTTTATTTTGAGTCAATAGAGTGAATAATTAGATATGAATTATAACCATCTTACCAGGTTTTCTATTTGAATCATTTTGAAACATAGATTAGGACTTAGAATCTGTTTTTAAAAAGTAATTGTAGATTTATTA
>JAAZUX010000011.1 GCA_018623955.1 Flavobacteriaceae bacterium
AACTGGTCGTTATCGTTTGACAAAATTTTTTAGAGACGAAGAACCAAAAATCGAATTGTACAATCATTTAATGGATCCGGAGGAAAACCGGAATATTGCTGCCGATCAACCAAAAATAGTTGATTCATTGATGCCTGTCTTGGAACAAGCTACACCGGAGTTTTATTTAAATTAAAAAAGTAGCGGGTAATCACTTAATACCGATTTTACAGTCTGGAGTATAATGCTTTAATGCCTTACGAATTCAATACAATTATTTTGTATTTAGAAGAAGTCAACCGTTGTTAAATTAGATTTTTTATTTGTTAATTAATGGTTTTTTTCAAATTCGAATAATTCCAAATAAAAGTTAAATTTGTAAATGTGTTCGAACACGAAAACCAAAAAAAATTGAACGAGACACAATCCATTTTTTCAAAGTCGATTTCCTTGAAAATTTTCATACTCGCTTTATGCTGTTTTTTATCATCATGTAACACTCAATTAGAGAAGGAAAGAAAACCCAACTTTATTTTGATTCTCACTGATGATCAAAGTTGGGTAGGCACCTCATTTTTGGCAGACCCCGCAGACCCGCGTTCCAAAAGTGATTTTTATCAAACCCCAAACATGGAACGATTGGCCAAGAGCGGTATGCGAATGACCAATGGATATGCACCGGCTCCTTTTTGTTCCCCAACCAGAAAAAGCATATTAACGGGATTGAATCCTGCCAAACACGAATACCAAAAAGACAGGGACCTTTGGACCATGACTTTTAGAAAGCAGTTGACGATTCCCAAAATTCTTAAAATGGCAGATTCCAATTATGTGACCGCTCACTTTGGAAAATGGGATGCCCGTTATGACAATTTTACTCCCGAGGAAATGGGTTATGATGTCAGTGACGGACTGACCGGAAACAATACCGGAGGGGGAAAGAAAACATTGAACAAAAACGGCGAGGATTTACCCTTCAAAATGGGTAAAGCCTGGCCCAAAGCCTATGACGATCCCAAACTGATTTTCTCCCTTACCCAAAGATCCGGTGATTTCATCGAAGAGCAAACCAAAAACAGCAAGCCTTTTTTCATTCAAATTTCACATTATGCAGTCCATTTGGCCATTACCTACAGCCAAAAAAACATAGACAAGTACAGCAGAGTAGAAAAAGGAAAAAAACATTTTGTTCCTCAGTTTGCCGCCATGACTGAAGATTTGGATGAGGGGATTGGAATATTACTCAATAAAGTAGCCTCTCTCGGAATAGCGGATAATACCTACATCATTTTTTTGTCCGACAATGGTGGAAGAACCTCAATTCCTATTGGGGTAGAACAAAAAGTGACAAGAAACTTTCCTTTAAGGGCAGGCAAGGGATCAATGTATGAGGGCGGACTCAGGGTTCCTTTTATCGTTGCAGGCCCCGGGATATCTCAAAACACCTACTCCAACGTCCCCGTAACGGGTTTAGATATTCTGCCTACTGTGGCAAGATTGGCAGGCTACAAAGATTCACTACCTGAAAATCTTGATGGCGGAAACCTAGAAGCCATCATTCACAACAAGGGAATTGGAACGATAGAGCGAAAAAGTCCCTACCTTGTTTTTCATCAGGCGGCAAACAGAAAACCTATCTCCGCCATTCGATGGGGCAATTACAAACTCGTTAAAGATTGGCGCTTTAACAAATTGGAACTTTTTAACCTTTCCAAAGACATTGAAGAAAAAAATGACCTTTCTAAAGAAATACCTGAATTGGTGGAAAAATTAAATGATGCTTTGATCCGATTTTTGGTAGAGGTCAATGCAGAAACTAAACAAACAGAAACTTAAATACAACTTTAACTTATGAATCACTCCAGAAGAAAATTTTTCAAGCAATCCAGTTTAGCATTGCCACTACTTCTTACTCCTGGTGTTTTTTCTTGTTCATCTTTTACGTCCACCAAGGAAGTAAAGATTGATGAGATCAATTTATTTTTAATCAACGTAACCAAGGAGCGTAATTTCAGTTTTGGTGTATGGAAAAACAGACAGCACATCATGATCAATATAAAAGGGGGAAATCACATTGGCTGGGGAGAGACAAAAGTTTCCAGCAATCAGCCTGATTTTGATTTGTCTGCTTGGTCTGAGGAGTTTAAAAAACTAAAAGGGATGAAATTGGGGGAAGCCATTGAAGAGGTTAGAAATCAATTTCTAACGGGTAATTGGAAGCCCATAGTCACAGAAGGTTTATTGATGACCCTTTATGATCTAATGGGTAAGATTGAAAATAAACCCACCGTCAAAATATGGGGTTTAACGGGAGAAGCTCCTGTGCCCGGGATTTTCTGTATTTTGGAAAAGGAGGAAACAATGGTGGTCAAACAAGCACAGATTGCTGTAGATCAAAACATGCATCGTTATGTCAAAATCAAAATGTTTGGGGATTTTGAATTGGATAAAAAGAATGTCAGTGCCTTGCGAAAATTTTTAGGGCCGGATTCTTTTATCGTGGGAGACCCTAACCAAGGCTACGAACACGTCAAGGACTTACAGGAAGTATCAGAAATCATGATTGCCCTCAACGAGGCCGGAATGGATGGGGTAGAAGACCCCTCCAATCTGAGTAAAGAAGATTTGATCTATTTGCAAGCTCATGTTGGCAAATTGTCAATTATACCAGATAAAATCATGCGACCTGCTTCCAAAAGCATCAACTATTTCGATGATCGCATGGGGAATTATTTCAATCTTCATCCCAATTGTATGGGGACTTTTACTGAGATCAATGAAATCTCAAAGGTGATCAGAGCCTCTCAAAAAGGGATAATGATTGGCGACTCCAGTCTGATTGGTGCCGCTTGTACATTTTGGCAACAAATAGCCATTGGCAATCAAGATTCCTGGGTAGAAGCCATGGAGAAACCTCAGGAACAAGATGCTTTCTTAAAGTGTGTGTTAGAAAAGGCCACTCACCTCAATGAAGAAGGTAAGGTAGAGGTGGATTTCAAACCCGGCTTTGGACTAAAAGTAGACGAACAAAAATTAATTTCACTTGCTGACGCACACCTAAAAATTTGATATGAAAAAAATACAACTCTTTATACTGTTAATGGGAACTTTGGTTTACGGTCAACGCCCTGTAGATTTAGTCAATCCTCTGGTCGATGCTGCCAATTCCCGGTGGTTCTTTTTTTCCTCTGCTACCCGTCCTTTTGGAATGGTCAATTTAAGTCCTGACATGGGAACCGCTGGTGCCTGGGAATCGGGCTACCGCTACAATCAAAAAACCATTAACTTTTTCAGTCACATCCACGCTTGGCAACTGTCGGGTATACCTGTGATGCCTACTGTCGGGAAAATCAAAGCTCATCTGGGTCCCAAAGCCTATGGATCCTCCTATTCTCATGACAGAGAAACCGTAGAAGCCGGTTATCATTCTGTCGTTTTAGACGATTACAACATCAAGGCAGAACTGACCTCTACAGTTCGTGTAGGCTTTCACCGCTATACCTTTCCCAAGTCCGATCAAAGTGCTGTTATCCTTGATCTATCCACCCAATTGGGCCCCAGTGGTACAGCAAGTGGATATGTAAAAAAAATATCCAACAAAAAACTACAAGGTTATGCTGTGATGGAAAAAACCATAAGAAGACCCAAAGACACCAAAGTCTTTTTCAGTCTCCATTTTGATCGACCTTTTGAGGGTTTATATGCCTTTCAGGATCAAAAATTACTGGGTAAAGTAAAAGAATTCAAAGGTGAGAATGGAGGCGTATATCCTTTGTTTAAGACCAAAGAAGGAGAACAAATCATGATGAAAGTTGCGATCTCCTATGTCAGCATGGAACAAGCCGAACTCAATCTCCAAACCGAATTAAACCATTGGTATTTTGACACTGTAGTTCAAGATTCCAAAAACCAATGGAATGATTACCTCAGCAGAATTGAAATCAAGGGAAACACCAAAGATCAGCAGATCCGATTTTACACTGATCTGTGGCATGCATTACAGGGTCGAAGGATCATCAGTGATGTCAATGGCAAATACAGCGATATGACCGGAGAAAAGCAACGTATTGGACAAATCCCTCTGAATAAAAATGGAAAGCCCAAATTCAACCACTACAATTCCGACTCGTTTTGGGGTGCACAATGGACCCTAAATACCCTTTGGCACTTGGTTTATCCCAGAATCTCAGAGGAATTTGTCAATTCCATGTTATTGATGTACGATGATGGAGGCTTGATCCCCAGAGGTCCCTCGGGAGGAAATTACACCTATGTGATGACCGGAGCTTCCACCACCCCGTTTATTGTCAGTGCCTATATGAAAGGCATCAGAGGTTTTGATATTGACAAAGCCTATCAGGGCATGCTTAAAAACGCCCTACCCGGAGGAATCATGAGCAAGGTGGGCTATGAGCACAACACCAACAAAGGGGGGGGTATAGAATACTATATCGACAGGGGATATGTACCCTTTCCTTTGTATGACAAGCAATATGGATTCCACCAGTGCGGGCCGGGAGTAACTATGGAATATGCCTACCAGGATTGGACTTTGGCGCAAATGGCCAAGGCTTTAAACAAAATTAGCGACCATGAAATGCTCCAAAAAAGAGCTGCCAACTACCGTAATATTTATGACTCTTCTATTGGTTGGATGCGGGCAAGAACCTTGGACGGTAATTGGATCGAACCATTTGATCCTTTGGTTTACGAGGAAGATTACAAGGACCCCCTAGGCTCTGGTTTTGTGGAAGCCACTGCCGCCGCTGCTACCTGGTTTGTGCCCCATGACTTGGCCGGACTAGCTGATCTGATGGGGGGGAGAGAAACTGCCGCAAGACGATTAAATCAATCTTTTTTGATCGCCAAACAGCACGGTTTTGTTACTCATCACTATCGGAAGGATAAATTTGTGACCAGTGAAAGAAAAAGAGCATACATTAACTATGGAAACCAACCTTCCATGCAAACCGGATATATATTTAATTATTTTGGTCAACCTTGGCTCACTCAAAAATGGGTAAGAGAAGTGATACAATATGTTTACAGTGATAATGACCCTCAACACGGATACAGCGGTGATGAGGATCAAGGCTTGATGGGGGCACTTTCAGTGTTAATGAAAATAGGGCTTTTTGAGATGAAAGGGGGAGCAGATATTGATCCTGCTTATGACCTTTCCAGTCCTGTATTCGATAAGATAATTATCCATTTGGATCAAGATTATTACTCCGGAGACCACTTTACCATTAAGGTAAATGAAAACAGTACCAAAAATAAGTATATTCAAAGTGTAAAACTCAATGGAAGCACCCTCAATCAATCTTGGTTTTATCACAAGGATTTGGTCAAAGGTGGTACCTTGGAGTATGTTTTAGGGGAGGAGCCCAATTATGATTGGGCAACGGCTGAGGAATTACTTCCGGCCAGTATGTCTGACTGATAAAATAAATTACGTGAAAAAAAAGGTTGGATTTGGGATCATAGGAACGGGGAATATTGCAAAATTTCATGCCGACTGTATTAAAAAAATACCCAATGCCTTTCTTTTTGGTGTACTTAGCAAATCCCAATCTAGAGCCGTTCAAGTCGCAAAAAATTACAAATGTCCTGTTTTTTGGGAAATGGAAAAATTACTCTCTCATCCCGAGATTGATGTCATTTGTGTTTGTAACGAAAGTGGTTTACACGGAACTACTATTTCTAAAATTGCAAAGGCAGGAAAACATATTCTTTGTGAAAAACCCTTGGAGACGACTGTGGAAAAAATCGAACAGATAGAAATGGTGGTAAAATCCTTTGGAGTGCTACTGGGGTGTGTATTTCAAAATCGTGAAAATCCGGAGTACAAAAAACTCAAAACATATGTTGAAACGGGCAGTTTAGGCAAAATTTTGTTATGCCAAACCAGCATTAACTGGTATCGTCCCCCGATTTATTACGAAGGTTCATGGCGAGGAACAAAGGCTTTGGATGGAGGTGCTGCCCTAATCAATCAAGGTATTCATACCATTGATTTGATGCTCAACCTTATGGGTGAGGTAAGTGTGATCAGTGGATTTATCGATACTTTGAATCACCGGATCGAAGGAGAAGATGTGGCAGTAGCTGCCCTAAGGTTCAAGAATGGTGCGTTGGGAACGATCTCCGGAGGCACGGCACTATTTCCTGGTGAGCCTGAATCAATCTCCATTTATGGTACTTTAGGCAATATTGTTTTTAGGGGTGGGAAAATTGTTTCCTCTTCTGTTAAGACCATCGATCAAGCTTTAAACCTGTCTGATGATAATCCCGGTTCCGGTGCTTCGGATCCAATGGCCATTACTGATCAATTTCATATCGCTGCCATACAGGATATGATAGATGCGATAAGCCACAGCCATACTCCTAAGGTGAATATTGACGAAGCCAAAAAGTCCGTGGCTCTGATCAATGCCATTTATAAATCTGCGGGAAATAAAATAGAACTTAAAATATAAATCAAGGAATGAGAAATTTTTATCACATATCTGCTTTAATCATCGTATTCATTTGCTCAATGCTGATATCTTGTCAAACGCAACAAATAGACACATCAAAACCTAATGTTATTTTGATCATGGCCGATGACATCGGTTTTGAGTGTTTGAGCATAAATGGGAGTACTTCATACAAAACCCCGGTTTTGGATTCTTTGGCACTAAATGGGATTAATTTTACCAAAGCAATATCACAACCTTTATGCACTCCTTCCAGAGTTAAGATCATGACGGGAAAGTATAATTTCAGGAATTACGATTATTTTACATACCTCAACCCAAAAGAAAAAACCTTCGGGAACCTGTTTAAAGAAAATGGTTATAAAACTGCTGTCGTGGGCAAATGGCAACTCAATGGTATTAAACATCAATTGGAGGGACACGACGACAACACCAGACCTTATCACTTTGGTTTTGACGAATACAGTTTATGGCAATTAACTAAAGTTAAAGAGTTTGGAGAGCGTTTTGCCAATCCTTTGATCGAGCAAAACGGAAGAATTTTACCAAGGGATGAAAATGCATATGGGCCTGATGTTGTATCCGACTATGCTGTCGATTTCATCAAAAGGAATAAAGCTCAGCCATTCTTTATTTATTATCCCATGCTCTTGGTCCACAGTCCATTTGTCCCAACTCCGGATTCTCCCGAATGGCAATCGCTTGATACACGATCAAAACAAGACAATCGTTTTTTTATCGATATGGTTTCCTACATGGATAAAATCGTAGGTAAAATAGTTGATACCCTTAAGGAGGAAGGTATAGCAAACAACACCCTGATCATTTTTGTTGGAGATAATGGTACTAAAAACACACTAGTTTCTCAAACCAAAAAAGGTCCGGTCAGAGGTGCCAAGGGAAATACCATAACACATGGTAATCACGTTCCCATGGTTGCCTATTGGCCCAATCAAATTAAAACCTCCAAAAGCCATGGCGGGTTAATTAACTTTAGTGATTTCTATGCTACTTTCTGTGAAATATTAGGTGTTAATCATCAAACCGATGGAGCGAGCATGATGGGAATCTTAAGTGGAAAAAATCCTCTTGATCGAGAAACTATAACCACCTACTATGATCCCATGTGGTCTTCCAGTGTTACTCGCTTTAGGAATGTATATTCTCAGAATACGAGATATAAACTCTACAAGGACGGAAAATTTTTCGACATGGAAAATGACATCTTAGAAACCCGTCCTTTAGAGGATCAGGATTTGAATGAAGATCAAAAAATCATAAAAGCAAAATTGGCATCTGAGCTGGCAAACTTTCCATCGCTTCCAGAAAGCTCCTTTGTCAGAGGGAATAAATAATTAGGGTAAAAGCATGGAGAATTTATTACGACTATATCAAAAAGTTAAATTTGTATTTTATAAAACTAATGGTCACATTTCTTAAACAGAAATTTAATTTCAGGAACCAAAATTAGCATCAATGAAAAATATTTTTTTAACCGTAATCATCCTTTTATGTTTATCTCCTCTATGGGCCAGTGCACAAAAAAAGCCCAACGTAATCATCATTTATACCGATGACCAAGCCACGCTGGATGTCAATGTCCTTGGAGCCAAAGACTTGGTCAGTCCCCACATGGATCAACTTCTGTTGAGTGGTACTACTTTTACCCAATTTTATGCCTCTCCGGTATGTTCCCCTTCTCGTGCTTCTTTGTTGACAGGCAAAAACCCTCAAAGAGCAGGTGTTCCCGGTAATGCAGGTCAAGATTTAAGCAGAAAAGAGGGACTGCCACCATCCGAATATACCATGGCAGAAATGTTTAAGGAGAATGGTTACAGCACCTACCTAATTGGTAAATGGCATCTGGGATTTCAACCCGAAATGCGTCCCAACCGGCAAGGTTTTGATTACAGTTTTGGTCATTTGGTGGGCTGCATTGACAACTACTCCCATTTCTATTATTGGGGAGGTCCCAACCGTCATGACCTCTACCGCAACAATGAAGAAATTTTTCTCGATGGGCAATATTTTCCCGACCTACTGGTACAGGAGGCAAAACAAGTAATCGAAAAGAAATCGGAAAAACCCTTTTTTATCTTTTTTGCCATGAATACTCCCCATTATCCCTATCAAGGCTATGCCAAATGGATCAAATACTACCGCGATAAAGGAGTAAAACATCCACGCGATCTATACGCCGCTTTTTTAACCACCCAAGATGAAAAAATAGGCGCCTTGATCGGTCTGTTGGAGGAAAATAATTTAAGAGATGATACTATCATCATCTTTCAGTCGGATAACGGCCACTCTACCGAAACCCGAGCCTTTCACGGTGGTGGATATACTGGACCATTCAGGGGAGCCAAGCAGTGTTTATTTGAAGGAGGAATCAGAATTCCTGCATCTATATCCTGGCCCGGTAAAATCCCTGCCAATCAGTTCAGAGACCAACTGAGTGTCAATGTGGATTGGATGCCGACTCTGATCGAACTTTGCGGATTTGAAACCGATACTTCCGATATGGACGGAAAATCACTCATGGCCATCATCCAAAACGAAAAGTCACACTCCAACCACCGGGATGGATATTGTTGGGAGTTTCATAATCGTGGAAAATTAAGTTGGGTAGCCCGAAAAGGCAAATGGAAACTCTATGCTAACCCATACGATAC
Organism: Flavobacteriaceae bacterium; assembly: GCA_018623955.1. Next base: position 9,131 of record JAAZUX010000011.1, read on the forward strand.
CGGCAGGAGAGATTATACCTATTCAGAAGAATTCGTTCTTTTTGATTTGGAAAATGATCCCGGAGAATCCATCAATCTCTATGATCAACAACCCCAGGTGGTGTCAGAACTCAAAAAACTGTATGAGGAATGGAAAAGTCAGCATGGTACATAAAACTTATTAGGCAACTCCTTCTTTTACTTACGTTTTTTTACATTCAAAGCTGCGAGGAAATTCCAAAGGAAAAGATATCTACCAATGTATTGATGATCAGTATCGACGATCTAAACGATTGGATCGGGGTTTTGGGCGTTCATCCCGATATAAAAACCCCCCATTTGGATCGACTGGCCAATGAAGGCATTTTGTTTACCAACGCCCATTGTCAGGCTCCCATTTGCGGGCCCTCACGGGCCTCTCTTTTATCGGGATTAAGACCTTCTAGTTCGGGAGTTTATGGCCAGATAAAAGATAAGAATTTACGTTCGGTTTCAGCCTTTAAAGAAATTGGCTTTCTCCCGCAGTATTTTGGTAATCACGGATATAAAACGCTTGGGGTAGGAAAAATATTTCACGGCCATGCTCCCGACGGTGTTTTTGAAGTTTCAGGAGGCAGGATCAATGGCTTTGGCCCCAAAAAAAAGTTCAAATGGCATCAAAATGGCACTTCTACAGACTGGGGTGTTTACCCTGAGCATGACAGTTTGATGTACGATTACACCTATGCCCAATGGGCAAAGAGGGAACTTCAAAAAAAACACGACCGTCCCTTTTTTATGGCCGTTGGGTTTATTAGGCCCCACGTTCCTTGGTATGCGCCTCAAAAGTGGTTTAATCAATACAGCGCAGAGGACATAATATTACCCACCTACGACCCTAATGACCTTGACGACCTGCCCGAGATTGCCAAAGAAATTGCCTTTAAGGGTATGATGCCCACCACGGATTGGGCCATTAAAAGTGGGGAGTGGAAGAACATTGTCCAAGCTTATCTGGCTTGTATTTCTTTTGTGGATCATCAAGTGGGAACTGTTCTGGAGGCACTGGAAAATAGTGAATACAAGGACAATACCGTTGTAGTTTTATGGTCAGACCACGGTTACGAAATTGGAGAAAAAGGATCATTTGGCAAGCACACCCTTTGGAGTGAATCTACCCGAGTCCCTTTGATCTTTAAATTCCCAAAAGTCAATAGTACGCAAACAATTCACAGTCCGGTGGAACTCTTAGATATCTATCCAACCCTAATCGATTTAACACAACTTCCTAAAAACCCCCTCAATGAAGGCAGAAGTTTATTGCCATTGATGCAGGGCAGCAACGATGATCGGGCTTTAGCCATCACAACCTATGGGAGGGACAACCACAGCTTGATCAATCAGACCCATCGATACATCCATTATGAAGACGGATCAGAGGAACTCTATGACCTTCGTATTGATCCCGATGAAAGAAATAATCTGGCGGATAGAATAGATTCAGGGCCGATCAAACAAGTCATGATGAACCGTATTCCCAAGCTAAACGTTCCTTGGTCTGCCCACAGCTACAATACCGTAAACGAGTATTTTAAAAGAACCTCAAATTCCAAGTAAAAAA
>JAAZUX010000162.1 GCA_018623955.1 Flavobacteriaceae bacterium
GAAACAGAAATTGTAGGGAACTCCAAAAACTAGGTTTTTCTATTACCAGATAGGGTGAAAGAGATCTGAAAAATTTATGATAATCGTCCCCCGTTACGACTCCATCCCGAATGTCCTCTCTAAATTCATTTACCCGGCTCCTCAACATCTCGTTGCTCTGATATTCCGGTACTATAGAAAACTCCAATGGCCCGGTAAAATTCATATAATTTCCTGAATGTTCTGAGCTCCACAGTCGAGGTAAAAAGCCTCGATGCTCACTGTTGGAATTGATTTTGGCCCTTTCCCAATGGTTGACGATAATATATTTTCCGGTTTTATAGTCTCTTTCGTACTTGGGCTTGTCATCTACATAAGGTTCGGTTTGATCCTGTCCTGCATAGATGTCAGAAAAAAGAGGTCCATAGAACAAATGTGTTTCGGGATATTGCTCCAGGTTGTAATAAGCCAAAAGGGAACGGGCATCGGCAGGCGAATTTTCATTGATTACCGTATTGGCATTGGCCCGAATGGGAATCATCAGCCAAGAGGAAAAACCTACCAATACAAAAAGTATGCATAAAATACCGGTGTTGACATTGACCCACTTTTGACGTTGGGTATAGCGCAAGCTGTAATAAAAGAACAAGACAAAACACAAGCCCGCTATCAGCGTACCACTGTTAAAGGGCAATCCCATCTTGTTGACAAAGAAAACCTCTGAATTTCCAAAAAATGCCAGGGTAGTCGGCAATAGCAGTTTAAAGATAAACAGTAGAATGGCGACAGAGATCACATTGGCCAGAAGAAAACTTTTGACGGTTACTTTGGGGGTGTTCTTAAAGTAGTAAATCATCCCGATGGCGGGAATGGTCAGCAGTCCCATAAAGTGAACACCAAAAGACAAACCGATGATAAAAGAAATTAACAACAACCAACGATCTCCTCGGGGAGTGTTCATATCCTGTTCCCATCGGAGGCCCAACCAAAAGAGTAAAGAGAGGATAAAAGTAGCCATGGCATATACCTCTGCTTCCACGGCATTGAACCAAAAACTATCAGAAAAACAAAAGGCCAAGGCTCCTACTGCTGCACTTCCAAAAAAGGTCAATCGCTCAGGAGTATTATCAAGCGATTGGAAAACCGGTAATTTTTTCATCAAAAGGGTCAGCGTCCAAAAAAGAAACAGCACCGTGAAAGCACTGGAAAAAACAGACATATAGTTGACCATAAGGGCAATGTTCTCGGGCGAATTAGAGAACAGTGCAAAAGAAGCACCCATCATCTGAAAGAGGGGAGCTCCGGGCGGGTGACCCACCTGAAGCTTGGCAGCGGTGGCTATATACTCTCCTGCATCCCAGAAGCTAGCAGTGGGTTCTACGGTAAGGCCGAAGGTCAAAAGGGCGATGGTAAAAACGCCCCAACCAAAACTTCGATTCCACAATTGGAAAGTGTTGATGGACATTTACAATTTTTGTTCCACGAATGTATGAATTAAATAAAAAATAAGCCTTTTGATGCTCAATTTAGTTTGAGAGATTTTTAAAACGAATTGTTTGGCAACAAAAAACTTTAATATAAATTTGCAAAACATTTCTGATGGCCTATGGTGTAACTGGCAACACGTCTGATTTTGGTTCAGAAGAGTCTAGGTTCGATCCCTAGTAGGCCAACAAGAAAAATAAAGGGATTACAGCATTGTAATCCCTTTTTTGTTGGCATGCCCTTGAGTCCATCATGATGTTGGAGTTTTACAGCTCACTGTTCGGCCCCAATCTATAGCAGTAAATCATTCACCACATGACCGTGGACATCGGTCAATCTGTAACGTCTTCCTTGGTGTTTGAAGGTTAACTTTTCATGATTGAGCCCCATAAGATGTAATAACGTAGCCTGAAAGTCGTGAACATGTACAGGATTTTCAACGACATTGTAACTGAAATCATCTGTTTTTCCATAGACAAAACCCTTTTTTACTCCTGCCCCGGCCATCCACATGGTAAAACAACCCGGATGATGATCCCTTCCATAGTTTTCCGCGGTAAGCCTTCCCTGCGAAAAACTGGTTCTTCCAAATTCACCTCCCCAAATCACCAAGGTATCTTCCAATAAGCCTCTTTGTTTTAGATCTTTAATCAACCCCGCTGTAGCTTGATCTGTGGCTTGTGCTTGTTTTTTAATTTGTGAAGGAAGGTTCCCATGCTGATCCCATCCGGTATGATACAACTGTATGAATTTGACATCTCTTTCCGCCAATCTTCTGGCTTGTAAACAATTGGCGGCATAGGTTCCCGGAGTTTTGGCAACTTCGCCGTATAAATCGTATATGTGTTGGGGTTCTTCTTTTACATTGAGGGCGTCTGGCACAGATTTTTGCATTCGATAAGCCATTTCGTACTGCTTAATTTGGGAGAGAATCGTAGCATCTTGATAACTGTCAAATTGCAAATGATTCAATTCGTTAATGTAGTCAATGGCTCTTTTTCGATCCCCATGATCCACCCCATGTGGATTGTTGAGGTATAGAACGGGTTCTTTTCCTGATCTCAATTGTACGCCTTGATGGTGAGAGGGAAGAAAACCATTACTCCAAGAGGCGGAATTAAGCGGTTGTGCTCCGGAGTGAGACTTAGAAACCAGTACAATAAAATCAGGCAAATCTTTATTGTCACTTCCAAGACCATAACTCAACCAAGACCCTATCGAGGGTCTGCCCGTAAGTTGAGAGCCGGTTTGAACAAACATAACGGCAGGTTCGTGATTGATGGCATCGGTATACATGGATTTGATGATACAAAGCTCATCGACGATCCCTGCAGTATGGGGGAAAAGCTCACTCACCCAGGCTCCCGACTGTCCGTATTGTTTAAAATCATAAATGGATTTTACAAGTGGATAGGAAGACTGACCTTCTACCATCCCGGAGTTTCTTTGGGTTTGTTTCAAGGATGGTGGGATTTCCTGACCATGCCATTTTGATAGTGCCGGTTTGTAATCATAGGTCTCGATCTGGGAGGGGCCTCCACTTTGAAAAAGATAAATCACCCGCTTTGCCTTTGGAACAAAATGAGGGGTTCTCCCCGCCATAGGATTCATCTGCGGGAGGGTGTTTTGAGCTGAGCCAAAGGTGGGACCCAAAAGGGAAGACAATGCAATAGACCCAAATCCAAGAGATGATTTCTTTAAAAAATCTCGCCTTGAAGTAGCTTCTATTTTATGCTTTAAAAATTCATCCATACTTCTCAAATTAATTTATGGTTATGGCTTCGGCCGTATTCATCATTCCACTGATCACTGTGGCCAAGGCAGCCGTATTGATGATCCCTGTCTTGCGATTCATTGGTTGCTCTCCTGTCTTGAGGTAGGCAAAGGCTTTGCTTGGGTTTTTTGAGAATTTTTCTTTTTCCTCATTATAAAATCTTAAGAGGATTTCTAATTCCCCTTCTTTTACGGTCCTTCCCGTAATTTTTCTGAAAATAGCACTCAATTTTTTGTCCATGCCTATGTCCTTGGACAAAATAGAATTTTCGGCCATCAC
>JAAZUX010000163.1 GCA_018623955.1 Flavobacteriaceae bacterium
GAGGGCCGATAACGACCTTCCCGCCATTTTCGATGCTTTTGCTGATCGTGTTCATTTTTTACACCTCAGAAGTACCAAGCGCGATGCAGAAGGTAATTTTTATGAGGCTGACCACTTGACCGGTGATGTGGACATGTTCGAGATCATCACAAGAGTCATCAAGGAACAGCGCAGAAGGGTTACTGAGAATCGAAAAGACGCTTCTATTCCGATGCGCCCCGATCATGGACATCAAATGTTGGACGATCTTGTAAAACCGAAAATTAACCCAGGTTACTCCGCCATAGGAAGACTCAGAGGATTGGCAGAATTAAGGGGGTTGGAATGGGGTATCAACAAAATGATTTAAGGATGGAATTCAAAGGCACGGAAGCATTTATTAAAGACAATTTTTTACTGCAAAACAAAACAGCAGAACGTTTGTATTTTGACCATGCTGCATCCATGCCGATTATTGATTATCACAACCACTTGCCACCGGATGTGATTGCTGCCAATCAACCCTTCAGCAGTATCAACGAACTTTGGCTGGATGGAGATCACTACAAGTGGAGGGCCATGCGAAGCCTTGGCGTTCCCGAAAAGTTCATCACCGGAAAAGAGGTGAGCAACAAAGAAAAATTTGACCAATGGGCCTATACTGTTCCCTTTACTGTGGGGAACCCACTTTTTCACTGGACGCACTTGGAATTGCAGCGCTACTTTGGGATCAAAACTTTACTCCAGCTTTCTACCTCAAAGGCTATTTTTGAGGAAACCAATCGACAATTATTGGATTTTACCCCCAAGGGTTTGCTCAATGATATGAAAGTTGAAATGTTGTGTACGACCGATGATCCCATCGACGATCTTTCTCATCATCAAAAAATTTCAGCGAGCAAAGAAGTGGGGCCTGAAGTCTTACCTGGCTTTAGACCCGATAATATTTTTGGTATTCATGGAGCACATTACATGGATTATGTCAAAACTTTAGGAGCTGTTGCGGAAATTGAAATAGTGGACTTGGACAGCCTGTTGGAGGCACTCAAATCCAGGGTCAATTATTTTCATCAAAACGGTTGTAGAATATCCGATCACGGTTTGGAGTTTACCCATGCAAGTGATTTTACCCATGCTGAGGCCAATACTGTTTTTGAGAAACGTCTGTCAGGCAGCCTTCCCACGGTCGAAGAGGCAAGTCTTTTTAATTCTTGTATATTATACGAACTCTTTGTGATGTACCACGATCATGGTTGGACGCAACAGTTGCACCTGGGGGCTTTAAGAGGGAACAATCAAAAACTAAAAAGACAGTTGGGAGCCGACGTGGGTTGTGACTCCATCGGAGATTTTGCTCAAGCCCAAAACCTTTCCAAACTCCTGGGAATGCTCAACGACAACAACAAACTCACCAACACCATCCTTTATAACTTAAATCCTGCCATGAATGAGGTATTTGCTACCATGCCGGGAAATTTCAACAACGATAAGGTTGAGATTCAATGGGGAACTGCCTGGTGGTTTCTCGATCAAAAAGATGGAATGGAATTGCAAATGAGAACACTATCCAATATGGGATTGCTGTCCAAATTCATCGGTATGTTGACCGATAGCCGCAGTTTTCTCTCCTTCCCACGTCATGAGTATTTTAGACGATTGTTGTGTAATATGATAGGAGATGATATAGAAAAAGGCCTTTTGCCCAACGATCTTTCCTTTTTTGGAAAAATGGTGGAGAATATATGTTATCACAATTTGAAAGAATTCATTAAATACAAAAACTAATGTTCAAGTTAAAACCGCTAATCGCACTCGTTTTCATACTCAGTTTTGTCTCCTGTGATCAGATCAACTCTACCAGGATCATTCGTTTGGGTCATGGATTGAGTACGAGTCATTCTGTACACAAAGGAATGGTCTATTTTGGTGAAAAATTGGAAGAAATATCCGGTGGAAAATTTAAAGTCCAAATCTACCCCAGTCAACAATTGGGAACAGAGCGTCAGTGTTTGGAGTTGCTTCAAATTGGAAGCTTAGACATGACCAAAGTATCGGCCGGTGTGTTGGAAAACTTCTCACCCAGTATCAAGGTTTTTGGAATTCCATACATTTTTAGAGACAAGGAACACACTTTTAGAGTGCTTGATGGGCCTATTGGAGATGAATTATTGGCCGGTACAGAAAAATATTGGCTAAAAGGATTGGGGTACTACGATTCGGGAAGTCGAAGCTTTTATACCATCGACAAACCCATCGACAAACCCAATGATCTGGAAGGTTTAAAAATCAGAGTCATGGAAAGTCAAACAGCCATCGATATGGTCAAATCGTTCGGAGGTTCTCCAACCCCAATTTCTTGGGGTGAACTCTACACCTCTCTCCAACAAGGCGTAGTAGATGGTGCAGAAAACAATCCTCCCAGTTTTTACCTTTCCAGACACTATGAAGTATGCAAATACTACATTATCGATGAGCATACCGTTCTTCCCGATGTAGTTTTAATGAGTACCCACATATGGAACACCTTAAGTGTTAAAGAACAAAAATGGATCCAAGAGGCCATGGACCTCTCCGTAATCGAACAAAGGAGATTATGGTTAGAGTCTGAACAGGAATCCTTAGAGGCAGTCAAGGCGGCAGGAGTTCAGGTGAGTTATCCCGATAAATCAGCCTTTGCTGAAATGTCTCGTTCTGTAGCCGAACAATATGCTCAAGATCCTTTGATAAAGTCATTCATTGACAAAATAAAAAATACCCAGTAAAAATGAAATTAAGAGCTCAGATAGATTCTATTTTAGAAAAGACCCTGGTGATCATCATGTCTCTGATGGTGATCAATGTTTTGTGGCAAGTTTTTTCACGTTATATTCTTGCCAATCCCAGTTCATTTACAGATGAGCTGGCCCGTTATCTGATGATTTGGGTAGGTGTTTTGGGAGCGGCCTATGTTGCCGGTAAGGGAAACCACGTAGCCATTACATATTTTTCTGAAAAAATGAGTCCCGTAAACCTTAAAAAAGTTCAATTTTTTATCAATTTGACCATACTGGCTTTTGCTGTTTTGGGGATGTTTATAGGCGGAGTGAGGTTGGTATACATTACGATGGTATTAGAGCAACTTTCTCCGTCATTGAAAATCCCCTTAGGGGTCGTATACTCCGTAATTCCTATCAGCGGAATATTGATCATTTTTTATAAAATACTAGATTTAAAAAAACAGGCACATGATTGAATTTTTACCCGTAATAATATTGGTTTTTAGTTTCCTGGTACTCTTAACCCTTGGAGTACCTGTAGCCTGGTGTATTGCCATGTCTTCATTGTTTACGCTGATGGTGGCCATGCCTTTTTCGGCTGCTACCACAACCGTCTCACAGCGGATTGCAACAGGATTAGACAGTTTCGCACTTTTGGCCATCCCTTTTTTCATACTATCGGGACAAATCATGAGTAAGGGAGGCATCGCCAATAGATTGATTTCTTTTGCCAAGACCCTGGTAGGATTTTTACCGGGTGGACTGGCATTGATCAATA
>JAAZUX010000164.1 GCA_018623955.1 Flavobacteriaceae bacterium
AGCAAACAAATGATCTCCTCTTCTACGGAGGCCAGTCCTCTGTTATATCCCCCGGCATATCCATAATTATTGTCTAATAAAATGATCCTAACCGATGAATGGTTTGTTTGAACATAATGAACAGAATTATCTGTAGAAGCATTATCAATCAGGTAAACAGTGGCTCCTGCACTGTTGTCCACCACATTCTTGAGAAAACGTTTTAGAAGGTTTTCTCCGTTCCAATTTAATATGGCAATGGCAACGGATGTCATTTGCTGGAGTTGTAATTGGGTAAGTCGGGTAAAAATAGATACTTTCTTTTTTCAAAATCCATCTTACAAAAAAAGTGATTTAAACCATTGGTCAGCATAAGATAATCACTTTTTAAGACCAAATTGTATTGAGCGATTTGATCAAATGTTTTTTGAGTTATCTTTACTTTAGGGGACTTGCATTCAACCAGAAGGTCAATGGAGTGATCGGGTTTGAAAACAACCAGGTCATACCTTTTTTCAGTATTATTGACATTCAATTTTTTCTCTACCTGAATAAAGCCTAATGGAACATTTTTTGTTTTCAACAGAAATTGTATACAATGCTGACGTACCCATTCCTCGGGGTTTAAAACCAACCATTTTTTTCTGATTGGGTCGAATATATAGGTTTTATTTTCCTTACTTTTAAACGAGAAATCAAAATCATGAAAATTGAGTTTTTCCATGATGCAAAATTGCATATAATTTTTTAGGATGCGGGAATTTTATCAGCTAATGTCTTCCATTGATAGAGGAGAATACAAACCTTTCTATCTACTGTCGGGTTCTGAGCCTTATTTTATTGACCGCCTTGAGGATAAAATCACAGAAAAAGTGACTGACGAAGCCTCCCGTTCTTTCGATTATTCATTGTTTTATGGTAAAGAGGTAGAAACCAGTCAGATTATTGAAACCGCCAAGCGTTTTCCCCTTTTGGCTTCCCATCATTTGGTTGTAGTTCGAGAAGCACAACACTTGGAAAAATCTACTGATTTGATTGCCGAATACCTTTCACAGCCTCAAATGCGAACGATCATTGTTTTTTGTTTTAAATACAAAACTTTTGACAAAAGAAAAAAACTTTACAAAGCTGCCAAAAAAGTCGGAGCGCTGCTGGAAACGAAAATATTATATGATAATCAGGTAGGGCAATGGATTGCTGACAGGCTACAGCTAGCTCAATTTAAAATTGATGCTAACGCCCTTCAGATTTTATCCGAAGCTTTGGGCAATGATTTAAGTAAAATTGAAAAAGAAATTGGGAAATTAAAAATCGTTTTGGAAAAGAACACCCAAATCACCCCAGAACTTATCGAACAACATGTGGGTTTTAGTAAAGACTACAATAACTTCGAGCTCTATAAGGCAGTAGGAAAGCGTGACTTTCACCAATGTAGCAAAATTGCAAAGTACATGGCTGAAAACCCCAAAAACCACCCTTTGGTATTAACCATTTCTGGCTTTTATAACTTTTTTAGAAGGGTTTTGTTGTATCATGGTTTAGGGAACAAATCGAAAGCCGCTGCTTTATTAGGGGTCAATCCGTATTTTGTCAAAGACTACGAATATGCCTCTAAAAAATTCAGCATCAAACAGCTAAGCAAAGCCATTACATTAACACTTGAGGCTGATCTGAAAAGCAAAGGGGTAGGGGTAAAGTCAGCTAATCAGTATCATATACTTCAGGATCTACTGGTCAAGGTTTTTGCCGCTTGAAATTAAAATGAAGGGAATTGATTGGGGTCGTTTTCGTGCATCATTTCATACACACACTCAAATATATCTTCCGCAGAAGGTTTTGAAAAATAATCTCCGTCTTCGGCATAAGCAGGACGATGTTCTTTTGCTGCAAGAAGTTTGGGCGGGCTGTCCAAAAGAGGGTAGATGTTTTGCTCCTCCAGCAGTTGTTGTAAAATGTAAGCCGATGCTCCCCCCGGCATGTCCTCGTCCACGATCAACAGTCGGTTGGTCTTCGCTATGCTATGTCTTATTTCTTTTTCTTTGTCAAAAGGAATAAGCGTCTGCAAATCTATTACCTCTACACTGATGTTATAGCCCTCTAGTTTTAGAGCCACTTCATGAACAATTCTCAAAGTAGACCCATAAGAAATCAGGCTGATGTCAGTTCCTTCCTTTAGTACTTCGATTTTGCCAATTGGCAAACAATATTCTCCAAGATTAGAGGGTAGTTTTTCCTTAATGCGATATCCGTTTAGGGATTCAATGACAATTGCAGGTTGATTGGCTTTTAGCAAAGTATTGTAAAACCCTGCAGCTTGTGTCATATTCCTGGGCACCAAAAGCTGCATACCCCTTATCAGATGAATCAAACCGGCCATAGGAGAACCCGAATGCCAAATGCCCTCCAATCGGTGGCCTCTGGTTCTGATGATCAGAGGTGCTAATTGTCTTCCTCTGGTCCGATAACTGAGGGAAGCCAGATCATCACTAAGAATTTGTATGCAATACAATATATAATCTAAATACTGAATTTCTGCAATGGGTTTCAACCCACGAATCGACATACCTATACCTTGTCCCACTATTGTGGCTTCTCTTATACCGGCGTCGGCAACCCTTAATTTTCCATATTTATCTTGTAATCCCTCTAAACCTTGATTGACCCCTCCAATTTTTCCACTATCCTCTCCAAAAATGATCAAGCGATCTTCATTTTTTAGCAATTGATCAAAATTTTCTCTCAAAATGATCCTTCCATCGACCATAGGAGCATCAGAATCGTATTTTGGGAGGATCACCTTAATATGGTCGGTGCTGTTGATTCCTTCGCTATACAGGTGGGAGGAGTATTTTTCCTGAAGTGCATCTTTGGTCTCTTTTAACCAATTCTTGAAGGACACTGTGTTCTTGATTTTGTTTTTGACCAGTAGAGGAAATGTCTTTCGAGCTGTAGCAATTATATCATGGTAGAAGAGTTCTGTTTTTTGATTTAAATTATTATGGAGGATTTTTAATTCCACATCATTATGGGATTGTGTCATAAACTGTTCCAAAAATTCATTGAGTCGATCTCTTTGGCTGAAAATTGGTTTTTGGTAGGCATTCCATGCCTTGTTTTTTGCTTCCTTGATGTTGCTTTTGATCTCAGATTCCATTGCATTGAGGGATTCTTCATCGGAGATCCCGTTGGATAAAATCCATTCTCTCAACTTAAGATTACAATCATGATCTTTCTCCCATTGAAGTCTTTCTTTAGATTTATACCTTTCATGAGAACCTGATGTAGAGTGACCCAGAGGCTGTGTAAGCTCTATAACATGAATCAGTACAGGAATGTGTTTTTCACGGGCAATCTTAGATGCGTAGGAGTAGGTCTTTATGAGCTCAGAATAATCCCATCCCTTGACAGTCAAAATTTCAATTCCCATATCGTCTTCTCTGGCAAAACCTTCAAGAGCTTTGGAAATACTTTCCTTGGTTGTTTGTTGTTTGTTGTCCACAGAAATACCATACCCATCAT
>JAAZUX010000165.1 GCA_018623955.1 Flavobacteriaceae bacterium
AAGACGACCGAAAGGCCACCCAGTTTTCTGAGATAAGAATGGCCTATGATGATAAAAACATTTATCTCGCTGTAATTTTCTTTAACAATAGTGTCAAAGGCGATTATGTGGTAGAATCCTACAAGCGCGATTTTAGCTTTGGTAAAAACGATAATTTTATTGTGGCCATAGACCCCTTTAACAACATGAACACCGGTTTTGCTTTTGGACTCAATGCCTATGGCGCCCAATGGGACGGAACCATGTTCAATGGGCGAAGCGTAGATTTAAACTGGGATACCAAGTGGTATTCTCAGGTATCCTTCAATGATGAAAAATGGATCGCAGAAATAGCCATACCCTTCAAATCCATACGTTACAAAGATTATCTCACCGAATGGGGGATCAGTTTTAGCCGGTTGGACCTTAAAGCCAGTGAAAAGTCGGGTTGGACTCCGGTACCCCGGCAATTTCCATCCATTACGATGGCCTATTCGGGTGTTTTGGCATGGGACGCCCCTCCTCCCACCCAAGGCTCTAATATTTCCTTTATTCCCTACCTCTCCGGTGAGATCGACAGTCCCCAAAAAAACATCAGTGATCACCAGTTGAATGCCGGTGCTGATGTAAAACTCAACCTGACCTCCTCGCTCAACCTGGACATCACCCTTAATCCCGATTTTTCTCAAGCTGAAGTCGACCAACAAGTGACCAATCTGGATCGTTTTGAACTTTTCTTTCCCGAAAGAAGACAGTTTTTTTTGGAAAATGCAGACCTCTTTGGCAACTTTGGATATGACAACATTCGACCGTTTTTCTCCAGGCGTATTGGGCTTGAAAATCCCATTATTGGGGGGATTCGGCTCAGTGGAAATATAGACGAAAAATGGAGGGTTGGTCTGCTGGACATTCAAACGCAAGAGGATACAGAAAAAGGTTTGTCTGCAGAGAATTTTGGGGTTTTCAGTTTGCAACGCAAAGTTTTGGATCGCTCGACCATCGGAATGATTTTTGTCAACAAACAAAGCCTGGGCGAACTTGAAAACACGAACACTACAAACGCAGAATACAACCGAAATTTCGGACTGGAATACAACTATTTTTCGGCGGATAATCTATGGAATGGTAAATTGATGTACCTCAAATCTTTCAGTCCGGGGGTGAGCGATGACGATGCCATCTTTGCCTCTAACCTCACCTACAACAACAATCATTTTTTGGGGTCCCTACAAGCAGAATACGTAGGAGAAAACTACAATGCCGAAGTAGGCTATGTCCCCCGAACCCGTTACTATAAATTTGACACCACCTTCAAATACTTGTTTTTCCCCGGACAAGATTCAAAGGTTTTGTCCCACGGCCCATCGATCGGCAGCATACAATATTTCAATTTTGAGGGAACGGGTATCGATCGCGGAACGGAGTTGGGGTATGAAGTGAATTTTAAAAACAGAAGTGAAATGATGCTCACTTTTGAAAATCAATTCATCGTCCTACAAAGTCCATTTGACCCCATAAGGACAGGAATACGCCGTCTTGAGGCCCTGACAGAACACCGGTGGAACAGCATCAATTTTGAGTACAACTCCAAACCCCAAAGCCTTTTTACTTATGCCCTCAAATCCTCCTTCGGAGGTTACTTCCAAGATGGGAAAAGGTGGCTATTCTTCAGTGAAATGGGCTACCGATTTCAACCCTATGTGGAATTGAACTCCTTGGTAAGCTACAACCACATTACGCTCGAAGAGCCCTGGGGAACCAATGGATTCTGGTTGTTGGGGATTAAATCGAATTTCACTTTTACCAAAAATATTTTCTTTTCCAATCTCTATCAATACAACGAGCAACAAAAGCTGTGGAATTTTAATTCCCGTTTTCAATGGAGATATAAACCTGCATCGGATATTTTTTTGGTGTTTAACAGTAGCGATTCCAATATGCTGGTACCCAACAGAAATTGGAACTTAACCCTTAAAATCAATTATTGGATCAACCTCTGAGCCGATTTTAAAAGGCATAGCCATTGGGCTGTTTTGCCCTTTGTCGATGTTGTTCCAAGCCCGATTGCAACCAGTCCTTATAGGTTGCCGTATCGGTATATTGAATGGGAGGGTTGAGTAGGGTTGCATCGGCCGACATTAAAACATAGTACGGCTGGGAGGCAGAAGCAAAATTTAGGCTCTGAAAAGTCGCCCACTTTTCCCCTACGGTTTTGATGGTTTTGATCCTTCCGTTGGGATATTGAAAGTTAAACTGTAGTGCTTCGGGCAATTCTTTGCGATCGTCTACATAGAGTGAAATGATCACAAACTCCTCATTCAACAAACGGAATACCTCGGGTCGGGACCACACATTTTCTTCGATTTTTCTACAATTGACACAGGCCCAACCGGTAAAATCCAATAAGATAGGTTTGTCTTCGGCTTCAGCATAAGCCCTACCCGTTTCATAATCCTTAAAACAATTCAATCCGAGAGGACATTCTGAATCTGAGGGGTAAACACTATAAAATACGGGAGGAGGAAATCCACTCAATAGAGTGAGTCGTCCGTCTTGATTTTTTCCCAAACCGGGGATCAAATAGAAAATAAAGATCAATACCAAAAAAGTAAAAAATCGTTGGACTTTTGAAATTTTAGTTCCTTTTACATCATGTGGAAAGCGCAACCATCCCATGAGGTATACAAATAATAAAACAGCGATCACCAACCATATACTCACAAAAATCTCGCGCTTGAGTATCCCCCAATGCCCCACCAGATCGGCGTTGGACAAAAACTTTAAGGCCAATGCCAATTCCAAAAAGCCCAAGGTTACTTTGACCTTGGTCATCCATCCACCCGATTTGGGAATGGATTTGAGGGCGTTGGGGAAAAAGGCCAACAAGCCAAAAGGAAGGGCCAGGGCAAATCCAAAACCGGCCATTCCAACGGTGAGTTGGTCAGCTCCACCCTCTGCCGTTAGTGAACCGGCGAGCAACGAACCCAAGATAGGGCCCGTACAAGAGAAGGATACAATGGCCAAAGTAAGCGCCATAAAAAAGATCCCCAACACTCCACCACCGGCAGAGGCAGCATCAGAACGATTCCCCCAACTGCTGGGCAAGGTCAATTCGTAATAGCCAAAAAATGAAAAGGCAAAAAAGACAAATACCGCAAAAAAGATCAGGTTCATCACTATATTGGTCGATAGCGTATTTAATATTTGAGGGTCGAGCGCATCCAAAAAGTGAAAGGGTAAACTCATCAAGATATAGATCAACAGTATAAAAAACCCATAAAGTAATGCACGTCCCACCCCTTTGCTTTTGCTTACACTCTGCTTAAGAAAAAAGGAAACCGTAAGGGGTATCATTGGAAAAACACAAGGCGTAAGCAGCGCAATCAAGCCGCCGATAAAACCCAATAAAAACAAGTTGAACAAAGGGTTATCACTTTTTTGGCTTTGATTTTTCTCTAAAAACTCGCTGTTTTTCAAGGATAATTGCAATGCCTCCAATTTTTTTAAACTT
>JAAZUX010000166.1 GCA_018623955.1 Flavobacteriaceae bacterium
GCTATGGGAATGCTTACCCCTATTCCTCTGGATACTACGACCAGAACAATTACTAAAAGGGAAATGGTGATAAATGGCATCTGGAAAGACTCAAAAATCATGATGATTTCCAACCCAATCAGAATGAATAAAATGGCGTTCAAGGTTTCATCCAAAAGGTGCCAAAACTTGTATACATAATCACCCATGGCCTTTTGGACACCCTCCTGTTTATCGTCTATATCTAAATTTTGATTCAGAAATAATCCCATCATTACAACCCCTAAAACGGCAGAAAAATGAAAATGGTGAGATATAATTGGCAATAACAGTACCAATGAGATGGTGATCAAGACCTCTAATTCGGTATGTTCATTCTCAATATATTTTAAAAGCTTCAGACCAAAATAGCCCATTACTGTTCCCAGCGCAATTCCTCCGAGCACTTCAGTAACAAACAAGCCGCCAACTGCGGCAGCAGTAATGTTTTCAACACCGTCTTGTTTGATGCTCAAAAGGGTTAAAAAAACCACGACTCCAATACCATCGTTGAAAAGAGATTCTCCAGCAATACGGGTTTCGGTGATGGAGGACAAGTTCATTTTTTTAATCATGGCCAAAACAGCGATGGGATCGGTTGGTGCAATCAGTGCACCAAACAAAAGACAATCAATATAGGTCAAGCCCAAGGTATTGAGTCCAAATATGGGTTGCTCGATCAACCAATAAACCCCTGAACCAACGGCAAAGGTGGAGAAAATAACCCCAAAACTGGCCAAGAGCAGTATGGTTACTTTATCCTTCAATAGTTCATGTACGTTAACACTGATGGCTCCGGCGAAAAGCAAGAAAGGTAACATCACATTGACCAGCAATTCGCTAAAGTCAAATTCTCTGGTAATGGCTGTCACCGTCTTAAATACTTGAGGAAAAATAATTCCTACTATAGTAACTACTATAGATAAACAAAGTGCTAAAATCATCAAACCAATGGTTTGAGGAAGCTTTAAAAGTCGGATATTGATCAGTGTAAAAACAGCTGCTAAAGTTATTAATATAGTAGATAGTTCAAGAATGCCCATGGTTTTTTAGTTTTTTCTAAATATAACTTAAATATTTTTATGTGTGCAAATGGTAAAGTTTTGAAATGTATTTTCCAATCATATCAAATTCTAAGTTTACCGTATCTCCTTTTTGGATTTGGTGGAAATTGGTATGTTCGTAGGTGTAGGGAATGATGGCCACAGAAAAGTGATTCAGATCTGAGTTAACCACTGTTAGACTGACGCCATTTACACAAATGGAACCTTTCTCTACGGTAATGTTTTTTTGACGCTGATCATATTCAAAGTCAAAAAACCAGCTTCCTTCTCTAAAATCGAGTCCGGTACAAAAACCGATTTGATCCACATGACCTTGAACAATGTGGCCATCCAATCGGCTATTCATCATCATGGCCCTTTCGAGATTGATCAGATTCCCTATTTTAATATTCCCAAGATTGGTCTTTTCCAAGGTTTCTTGGATGGCTGTCACCGTGTATTGATCACCTGCCGTGTCCACAACCGTCAGACAAACGCCATTGTGGGCCAAGCTTTGGTCTATTTTTAATTCTTGAGTCAAACTACTTTCAAGGCTCAGGTGTAGATTCTCTTGGTCTTTTTTCAAATCAACCACTTTCCCAAACGCCTCAATGATTCCCGTAAACATCAGTTAGATTTAATTACATTTGTGACGTAAAATTAGGAATAAAAGCAACACCAATGTTGGGGAAAATAAAGCTGGGCATTTCAATAGGAGATCCTAATGGGATTGGGATCGAAATCATCTTAAAAATTTTTGAGGACCGAAGGTTGTTTGAATTTTTTACACCCTTGATTTTTGGCCCTTTCAAGCTGTTGGAAAATCAAAAAAAACATTTTCAACTCAATTCCGGCTTGGTTTTAAAAAAGAAAAACCAACGATTACACAAGGCCCAGTTGAACGTATTCGACCTGCCCATGCCGGAGGATAAGTTGGTTTTTGGAGAAGCTTCAAAAACTGCAGGTAAACTGGCTTTCGAATCTTTAAAATCAGCCATTACCGCCCTGAAAAACGGAGAGATTGATGTCTTGGTCACTGCTCCGATCAACAAAGAAACCATTCAATCTGAGGATTTTAAATTTCCGGGTCATACCGATTATCTGGCCAAAGAATTTGAGGGAAACAGTTTAATGTTCATGGTTTCTGAATCGCTAAAAGTCGCCCTGCTGAGTGATCACATTGCTGTTAAGGAGGTTTCCAAGGTGCTCTCCCCTGAACTTTTGAGAGAAAAAATTCAACAGTTAGAAAATTCTTTACAACAAGATTTTAACATCAGACGTCCCAAAATAGCAGTATTGGGTCTCAATCCACATACAGGAGATAAAGGGGTAATTGGCAAAGAGGACGATGAAGTGACCCGCCCATTGATAAAAGAAATGTCAGCATTTGGTCATTTAGTTTATGGCCCCTATGCCGCCGACAGTTTTTTTGGTCACCAAACTCACCACCAATTTGATGCTGTTCTGGCCATTTATCACGATCAAGGTCTGATCCCTTTTAAAACCTTAACCTTTGGTGAGGGGGTCAATTATACAGCTGGACTCAGCAGGATAAGGACTTCCCCCGATCACGGAACTGCTTTTGAAATTGCAGGAAAAGGGGTAGCCCAAATCGAATCTTTCAGAAATGCAATGTTTTTGGCCCGCAGCATTTATTTTAATAGAAAAGAGAAAACCCACCCTACTAACAAGAATAAGGTTGAAAAATAAGATAAGGGCACTGTAAAAAGCTTTTTTTTTGTAAGTTTGCAGGCTTAAAAGTCGGAAGGTTGGAGCAGTTTTCAGAATTCTTGATCCCGTTCATCGGTCTAAAGGATGGCCTACATCGATTCGATTTTAAGATTGACAATAAGTTCTTTGAAGGCTTCGATTTTTTAGATTTTCAAAACGCTCACATTCAGGTTAGTTTGTTTTTTGAAAAAAAAACAACCCTTTTGGAGTTGAATTTCAGTGCAAAAGGTCAGGTGACAGTTCCTTGTGACATCACCACAGAACCTTTTAAGCTGCCCATAGACACTGCTTTTAAATTGGTGGTTAAATTTGGGTCAGTGGAAAATGACGATGATGATGAGATCTTGATTCTTCCACATGGATCACATGAAATTCAGATAGCTCAATACATCTACGAAATGATAGTACTGTCTGTCCCTCAAAAGAAAGTCCATCCCGGGATTGCCGAGGGGACTTTAAAATCTGAGATTTTAGAAAAACTAAAAGATTTACAGCCCCAAGAAAAACCCATTTCGGATGAAACAGATCCAAGATGGGACAAATTAAAAGATTTATTAAAGTAATTTATAAAACTAAAAGCGACAAAAATGGCGCATCCTAAAAGAAAAATATCGAAAACCAGAAGGGACAAAAGAAGAACTCACTTTAAGGCAACTACCCCTCAAATTGGTACTTGTAGCACCACAGGTGAAGCCCA
>JAAZUX010000167.1 GCA_018623955.1 Flavobacteriaceae bacterium
ATATCAAAATGCCGAAAATGGACGGTGTAGAGGTTTTACAAAAAGCCAGAGAAAATAGCATTAATGTTCCTTTTATCATGTTGACCGGCCATGGAAATGTTTCTACCGCAGTAGAAGCCATGAAATCGGGAGCCTATGATTTTA
Source organism: Flavobacteriaceae bacterium (assembly GCA_018623955.1). The sequence continues at coordinate 145 of JAAZUX010000167.1, forward strand.
TTTCCAAACCACCGGATTTGAATCGATTGTTGACAGCGGTCAGGAATGCTTTGCAAATAAAAAATTTGGTTTTAGAGAATAAAAACTTAAAGAAACGCATTGCCAAAAAATACGAAATGATCGGGGTTTCAGACCAGATCAACGAAATTCACAATTTGGTCGAAAAGGTAGCCCCCACAGAGGCCAGGGTTCTGATCACTGGAGAAAATGGAACCGGTAAAGAGTTGGTAGCTCATCATTTACATCAAAAAAGCAATCGCTCCGGGTCTCCTTTTGTGGAAGTGAATTGTGCTGCCATTCCTTCCGAATTGATTGAAAGCGAACTCTTTGGTCATATCAAGGGGGCTTTTACTTCGGCCATCAAAGATCGTCCGGGTAAGTTTGAAATTGCCAATGGGGGTACACTCTTTTTGGATGAGGTGGCTGACATGAGTCTTGCTGCTCAAGCCAAGGTCTTGAGAGCCCTTCAAGAGAACAGAATTCAAAGGGTGGGAGGCGAAAAAGATATAAAAGTTGATGTGCGTGTCATTGCCGCCACCAACAAACATTTGCACAAAGAAATTGAAGAGGGGAAATTTCGTGAAGACCTCTATCACCGTTTGGCTGTTATCCTCATCAAAGTTCCTTCTCTGAAAGAAAGAAAAAAAGACATTCCACTGTTGGTGAATTACTTTACCGAAAGCCTCATAGCCGAACAGGGCTTGGATCCAAAAACCTTCTCCAAAAGCGCCATTACTCAATTGATGGATTACCCCTGGACCGGAAACATCCGTGAGCTTAAAAATGTTGTAGAAAGATTGATGATTTTGGGATCAAATCCCGTTACTGAGGAGGATATCCAACAATTTGCCGCTAAACCTAAACTTTAATTGATGATGAAAAAATTATGGCTATTACTATTGTGCATCAGTCTTTCTCTACACGCTCAAAAGGAAGAAGTTGTAAACAGCCAAATCAAGGAGATATACCGCCAAGCGCTGACCCAGGGAAAAAGTTACGATTGGCTGAATCATCTCACCAATCAAATAGGCGCTCGCTTGTCGGGTTCTTTGAATGCGGAGCGGGCCATTAAATGGGCCAAAGAGGAACTCGATGCATTGCCATTGGATTCCGTTTGGTTGCAAACGGTTATGGTTCCCAAGTGGGTTAGGGGGACTTTTGAATATGCCAATATTGAATCTAGTCCAGGCAATACAATCAATGTTAATATTTGTGCTTTGGGTGGTTCCATTGCCACGCCTTCTGTAGGAATTCGCGCCAATGTGGTTGAAGTCAAACAAATTGAAGATTTGGCTAAATTGGGTAAAGACAAAATTAAAGGTAAGATTGTTTTTTTTAATCGTCCCATGGAAGCAGACCTCATCAATACTTTTGAGGCTTATGGTGGTGCCATAGATCAGAGATACAATGGTGCTGCCGAAGCTGCCAAATACGGAGCCTTGGCTGTAATTGTTCGCTCATTGAATTTAAGATTGGACGACTATCCTCACACCGGAGTGATGAGTTATGGTAATCTGCCCATAAACAAAAGAATTCCTGCTGCGGCGATCAGTACCAACGACGCAGAGTTACTCAGTTCTATGATTGCCCTGAATCCCAAACTACGGTTTTTTATCAAGCAAAATTGTAAGAATTATCCAGAGGTTAAGTCTCATAATGTGATCGCACAAATCAAAGGGGAAGTATCACCTGAGAAAATCATATTGGTGGGTGCCCATTTGGATTCATGGGATTTGGGAGATGGAGCTCACGATGATGGGGCAGGGGTAGTCCAGTCTATGGAAGTTCTACGACTAATCAGTTCAAAAGATTTTCGCCCTAAAAACACCATTCGCTTGGTATTATTTGCCAATGAGGAAAATGGATTGAAGGGTGCGACAGCCTACAGTCAAAAGGTTAAAAAAGATAAAGAGGAACACTTGTTAGCACTGGAGTCGGATACCGGAGGCTTTAGTCCTAGGGGATTTAATTTTGATACTAAAGAAAAATATCTGAATAAAATTTTGTCTTGGAAACCCTATTTTACTCCCTATTACATTCATTTGTTTGGAGATAAGGGAAGCGGTGCAGATGTGAGTCTTCTCAAAGGCAATGCGAAAGTTTTGGCGGGTTTAAAAACCGATTCCCAAAGATATTTCATTCATCATCATTCCGAGATGGATACTTTTGATCAAATCAACAAGAGAGAACTGGAGATGGGAGCTGCAACAATGGCTGCGTTGGTGTACCTTACAGATCAATTGGGTCTTGAATAAGAATCTTTTTCTGGTTTTTTCCCATGAGCCTTAGTACATATACGATAGAATTTGGCACCAATCTTAAGTTAGCCTATCCTGTTATAGTGGGTATGCTGGGGCATACCGTAGTTCAATTGATCGACAATATCATGGTAGGGCAATTGGGAACGGCAGAATTGGCTGCTGTTTCATTGGGCAACAGTTTTGTATTTGTGGCCATGTCCCTAGGAATAGGTTTCTCCACCGCAATTACTCCCATGATTGCGGAGTATTTTGGTGCAAAAAATCACATTAAGGTCAGGTATGTTTTTGTTCACGGTTTGATCCTGTGTTTTGGATTGGGATTGATTTTGGCACTATTGGTGCTGTGGGCACAACCGCTATTATCACAAATGGGGCAACCCCTGGAGGTTGTTGTTTTGGCTAAACCTTACCTTTTTTGGGTGGCTCTGTCGTTGGTGCCTCTGGTTGGTTTTCAGGGACTCAGGCAGTTTGCAGAGGGATTGTTTCAGACCCGTTTGGCGATGTATGCTACTTTGATGGGCAATGTCATCAACGTATTACTGAATTACCTTTTGATTTTTGGACTTCACGGTTTTCCAGAGTTGGGTGTTGAGGGTGCAGCACTGGGAACTTTGTTCTCACGCTGGGCAATGGTTTTGTTTATGGCGATCAATGTTAAGAATCAAAAGGGATTTAAGAGATACAACCGTAAACTTTTTAGGGTAAGGCTCCAGAGATCACTTTTTAAAAGGATTATTTCTTTGGGACTTCCCTCCGCATTGCAAATGTTTTTTGAGGTTACTTTTTTTACCTCTGCGATTTGGATGTCAGGTTTGTTGGGGAAAAACCCCCAGGCGGCCAATCAGATAGCACTCAATTTATCTTCGATGACTTATATGGTTGCCCTTGGTTTGGGGGTAACCGCTATGATCCGGGTAGGTAACGAAAAAGGTCGCAAAGATTTAATTGCCCTGAGAAGGGTTGCGATATCTACTTTTTTACTCGTTTTTTTGATGAGTTCCCTGTTTTGTTTGTTTTTTATCATTACCCATGACTTGCTCCCTTGGTTGTATCTCGATGGCAATGCAT
>JAAZUX010000168.1 GCA_018623955.1 Flavobacteriaceae bacterium
GCACACATCCGCACCAATTTCGGCAGGACTGGTCAGTCCTACCTGTGCGTTCATATTGGCACCATCCATATAGACTTGTCCACCACATTCGTGGATCTTTGCGGTCATTTCTTTCATGTTTGCTTCAAAAACACCGTGTGTGGAGGGATAGGTGATCATAAGTGCTGCCAGATGATTGCGATGTTCTTCTGTTTTTTCTGAAAAATCTGTCCAATCGATATTTCCCAATTCATCGGTTTTGACTACCACTACTTTCATTCCTGCCATTACGGCCGAGGCGGGATTGGTTCCGTGGGCAGAGGAGGGAATCAAACAAATATTTCGTTGGGTCTCATTTCTGGACTCATGATAAGCTCGGATGACCATTAGTCCTGAATATTCTCCTTGGGCACCCGAGTTGGGTTGTAAAGAGGTAGCGTGGAAGCCTGTAATTTCGCTGAGTTGATTTTCCAGACGATGAAGCATTTTGTGATAACCTTTGGCCTGCTCTTTTGGAACAAAAGGGTGAATACTCGACCATCTGGGCCAACTCAGGGGCAGCATTTCAGCTGCAGCGTTGAGTTTCATCGTACATGAGCCCAGGGAAATCATAGAGTGGTTTAAGGACAGATCTTTGCGCTCCAGACTTTTGATGTAGCGCATCATTGCTGTCTCGGAATGGAAAGAATTAAAAATCTTATGGGTGAGAAAAGTCCTGCTTCTCTTTTGGTCAATGGGATAACGGTGATTTTCGATTTTCACCTTTCCAGTTATGTTTTTTTGATGGACTACTGCTTCAAATACATTCAATATTTTCAATAGGGCGACCTCGTCTGTGGTTTCATTGATGGCAATCCCCACAGTTTCTTCATCGATGTAGTGGAAATTGATTTCATTTTGTTCTGCTTGAGTCCTTACAGCATGGGCATTGATTTTGATTCTCAGGGTATCAAAATAATAGTGGTTGAGTTGAGTGAGTCCCAGGTCTAGCAATTTTTTTTCGAGTTTGGCGGCGTTCAAATGTATTCTTTTGGCGATTTTTTTAAGGCCTTTGGGGCCGTGATAGACGGCATACATCCCTGCCATTACGGCCAGCAAAACTTGAGCGGTGCAAATGTTGGAAGTGGCACGGTCTCTTTTGATGTGTTGTTCACGGGTTTGAAGGGCCATTCTCAGCGCAGGGGCTTCATCCTGATCTTTGCTTTGCCCAATGATGCGTCCCGGTATGTTTCTTTTGTAGTTTGCTTTGGTGGCAAAATAAGCCGCATGTGGACCCCCATAGCCCAAGGGTATGCCAAATCGTTGTGTGGTACCTACTACTACATCTACACCATAGGTGCCGGGAGCTTCCAGTAGGGTCAAGCTCAGTAGATCCGCTGCCACAATGGTCTTGAGATCAAAAGCCTTGGCTTTACTCACGCCAAAGGGTAAATCGATGATATTGCCGTGTTTACCAGGATATTGGAAAAAAGCCCCAAAAAAGGAGGCATCAAAGTCTATGGTTGCAATATCTCCCAGTACCAACTCAATCCCCAGTGGGGTAGCTCTGGTTTTTAGAACTGCCAAAGACTGGGGAAGTATGTCCTGAGACACAAACAATTTGTCTGCCCCGGCTTTTTTTTTCTCCGTCGACCTCACCGCATAGGCCAAGGTCATCGCTTCTGCTACTGCTGTTGCTTCATCCAAGAGTGATGCATTGGCTAACTCCATTCCCGTTAGGTCACAAACCATGCTTTGAAAGTTAAAAAGAGCTTCCAGTCTCCCTTGGGCAATTTCTGCCTGATAGGGTGTGTAGGCAGTGTACCAACCCGGATTTTCCAGTATGTTTCGCTGAATGACCGCCGGAGTAATGGTGGGATGGTAGCCCATACCGATATAGGTGTCGAACAATTGATTTTCGTCGGAAAGTGCTCTCAATTCACTCAGAAATCGGTGCTCGCTGATCCCTTCGCGCAAGGCAAGGGGTTGTTTTAATCTGATTTCTTCGGGGAGGGTTTGGGACAGCAATTCCTGGATCGAATTGACTTCCAAGGCCGTTAACATTTTTGAAATTTCCTCTTCTTTGGGGCCTATGTGGCGTAAAGCAAATTTATCTGGCTGCATATGTTGAGCGGTTTAAACAAAATTAGTTGATAGATGTTCATCTTTTTTGCCTTCTTTGGTTCATTTCTCCATTTTTTTTGAACAATAATTCTACTTATTAACAGTTTAAAGATACTTTTGTCCGGTGGTATGGATCAGTAAACTATTTGACAACTACATTAAATTTAACTTTCATGTGGGCTTGGCGGTTTTGGCCCTCGCCCGGATCACCTTATTGGATTTTGATCTTTCTCTGCGTTTCTCCCATCAATTGATTTTGTTTGTTGCCCCTTTTTTGGCTTATAACTTTATCAAGTTTCACCGATTTTTATGGGAGGGCATTGACCGCAAAATCTTGGGACTTATTTTTTTAATAGGATTTACTGCATTTAGTGTTTTTCTCTTTGAAGGTGTAAGATTTTACTTACCCATTTATTCTTGGATCATTCTTTTTTTTACGCTTTTGTTGGTATTGTTATACTGTTTGCCATTACCGGGATTTACACAGAATTTCAGGGGCTTTAAGGGGTTGAAAATTCATTTGGTGGCACTGAGTTGGGTGTTGACTACTGTTTTTTTACCGCTTTCTATGGGCGGACAAAGTATGACCGAATTTTCGTTGGTTTATGGTCTTCAGCGTTATCTTTTTGTATTGGTGGCGACCCTGCCTTTTGAAATCAGAGACTTGAAATTAGACGATCCCAATCTATCCACCTGGCCTCAAAAATTGGGGATTCAAAAAACCCGATGGTTGGGAGGACTTTTATTGTTGCTTTTTGTTTTTTTGGAAATATACTACGCTGCTTCTTCAAATGTTTTTTTGGTTTTGGGTATCGCCATCCTATTAATGGGATTTGTTTTAAAATCTAAAGCGGAACAATCGAAATATTTTAGCAGCTTTTGGGTGGAGGGAATTCCAATTTTATGGTTATTTTTAAAATACATAACGATTTAATATGCGGGTAATTTTATTAGTTCTCTTTTGGATCATTCAGCCCCCCAAGGTGGAGGTATTGGAAAAACCGCAATATCAGGCCTTGGTAGAAAAGGGTTATGCTGTTATTGATGTCAGAACTCCTGAGGAATATGAGGAAGGTCATATCGAAGGAGCACAAAACATCGATGTCAAATCAGGGGCTTTTGTCACCGAAATCGAAAAACTTTCAAAATCCGACACCCTTTTGGTCTATTGCCGGTCGGGGAGGAGAAGCCTCTATGCCGCTCAGGTGATGGTCTCTTTTGGCTTTCAAAAAATCTACGATCTGGAAGGCGGTTTTCTCAACTGGGAATCGGAGTAGAGCGGATTTATTCCATTATTCCCTATTGTAGTATTGAAAAACTGATATGCAGAATGACTTTTTTGAAATCCATCTGATAAATAATTTTCCAGTTGTATCATTTCCCCGATACC
>JAAZUX010000169.1 GCA_018623955.1 Flavobacteriaceae bacterium
AAATCGCATCAATAAATTATTGATCATGAATCGATTAGAGTTTATCAAAGCAGGTTTTGCCATTGTTGGCTTAAGCCAACTTCAACCCGATAAAAGCATGAATACTGACCCACATTTACTCATAGGAAAGGGAAACCCGAGGCTTGTAGGAAAAAATTACGCTTTGCTTCCGGAGGCAGACAAAGCTTTCCAAGAGATGTCTGCTTCTGCCCAAAAGCAGGGGATCACCATCAAAGTGGTTTCCTCCTACCGCTCCTTTGAAAGACAAAAAAGCATTTGGAACAATAAATTTTTAAGGTTTAAAAGTCAAGGCATGGATGATGAGGCAGCCATTGATAAAATCATCGAATACTCCACACTTCCGGGTACTTCACGCCATCATTGGGGTACTGATATTGATATCATTGATGCGGGGCCTCCCGAGGAGGGTGATGTTTTGCTTCCCCAAAAATTTCACGATAATGGACCCTACAATGCGTTAAGGGAATGGATGGAAACCCATGCAAAAGACTATGGCTTCCTTCTTCCTTATAACAGGGACGAAAATAGAACTGGTTTTAAATATGAACCTTGGCATTACAGCTACGCTCCTAAATCTATACCCATGCTGAATCAGTACCTCGAGCTCGACCACAGGGAATTGATCTTATCGTCAGATTTGAATGGAGCAGATGGATTAGATCAAGAATTTTTGGAATCATACATCAAAACCCATGTCATGGGCATTGAACCCTCTTTGCTCTAAGTTATCTAATAAAAACAGGGGATAAAGTAGATTCAGTGTGTTCCTCACTGTAGGCATATCCACCATAATCAAAACCCAATAGCGTTTTGGCTGTTACATTTTCCTTATCCAGTAAATAACGCACCATCATTCCTCTGGCTTTCTTGGCGTAGAAAGAGATCATCTTTAGGGTGCCATTTTTAAAATCCTTAAACTGTGGAGTGATCACCTCTGTCTTGAGTACTTTGGCGTCAATGGCCGAGAAATACTCGTTGCTGGCCAAATTCACAAACAGCTCGTTTTCCTGCAATTCGTCATTGATGAAAGTGGTGATTTTTTGCTTCCAAAAGTCATATAAATTCTTGTTTTTACCGATTGGAAATTTGGTCCCCATCTCTAATCTGTAGGGTTGAATTAAATCCAATGGTTTCAAAACACCATAGAGCCCCGACAATATTCTGAGGCTGTTTTGGAGTGCATTAATTTTTTCCAGGGGAAGCGTGTATACATCCAATCCTGAATATACGTCCCCATCAAAAGTATAAACTGCAGGTCGGGCATTCTCCTTGTTGAAAGGTGTTTTGAAATTTTGATTCCTTTCCCAGTTCAAGTCTCCGAGTTTTTCTGAAATTTTCATCAATTGCGAAAGTTCGCCCGGGGTTTTTTCCTTCAATAGTTCGTTAATGCGCTTGGCCTCTGAAAGAAAACAAGGATTTGAATTTTGTTCGGTAGGCAAATTTGAGTCAAAATTGAGCGATTTTGCCGGTGAAATGACCATTTTCATATTCGAGTTTTTTTCAAATTTATAAGGAATTCGTTTGAAAACCAATTCAAAAGAATTGTCTGGGCTGATAAAAGAATCAGAAATGCTTATGTTGGGCGTAATTTCTCCATTTGTCAATGGTTACTTCCATATCCTCCGGTAAAGGAGCCTCAAAATCCATCCATTTTTTTTGGGAAGGGTGCTCAAACCCCAGGGTTTTGGCATGAAGAGCTTGACGCGGCAGTAGCGTAAAACAATTTTGAACAAATTGTTTATACTTGGTAAAAGTGGTTCCCTTGAGTATGTTATCCCCCCCATAACGGGCGTCATTAAACAAAGTATGACCTATGGATTTCATATGGGCACGAATTTGATGCGTCCGACCGGTCTCCAATCGGCATTCGATGAGGGTAACATAACCCAACCTTTCGATTACGCTATAGTGGGTAATGGCCATTTTACCAGAAATGGCGTCGGGAAAAACAGTCATTTGAAGTCTATTTTGGGGATGCCTACCAATGTGTCCCTCTATGGTTCCCTTATCTTCTTTGACATCTCCCCATACCAAAGCAACGTACTTTCTTGAGGAGGTTTTATCTTGAAATTGTTTGGACAAATCGGCCATTGACTGTTCGGTTTTGGCCACGACCAAAAGACCGCTGGTGTCTTTGTCAATCCGATGAACCAAACCCGGTCGATTACTTGAATTCAGGGGTAACTGTTCAAAATGATGTAACAAACCATTGATCAAAGTTCCACTGTAATTTCCATGTCCGGGATGAACCACCATCCCCGCTTTTTTGTTGACAATAATCAAATCATCGTCTTCATAGACAATGTCTAAATCCATGGCTTCGGGAGTCAATAGGTTTTCGTGAGGGGGATGAGAAAATACCACCTTGACCCGGTCACCTCCTTTAACCTTGTAATTGGATTTTACAACATTTTCGTTGACTATAATGGCGCCTGCTTTTGCGGCTTGTTGGATTTTATTTCGGGTGGCATTTTCAATGCGATTCATCAGGAACTTGTCTACCCTTAGGGGTTCTTGTCCCGGATCGGCATGGAATGCATAATGTTCATACAATGGATTGTCGGTAAGTTCGGTTCCATCAATCGGTTTAGTTTCTTTTCCCATTGCCCAATACCAAATCTATTTCGGCTGTTTTTTGTAGTAATGTTCCCGCTTCTAGCGGCTCGCCCCTGTAGCGCATTTCCAAAACCATATCCCTGCCTATGTTGTCTCTGTAGCTGATTTCACCGATGGTAAACCCAACCGACAACAAAGTGACTTCTGCATTTCTTCGGGTGATCTGAACCACATCCGGGACACTAATTCTCCTGTAGCCCGAAGGGTTTAGGGTAACGTAAATCTTACGATTTTTCTTTACCGATTGTCCGGGGCCGGGCTGGTGCTCTATAACGCTTAGCGGTGGAAGATTGGGGGTGAATTTTGAGGAATCAATGATTTCGTATCTCAGGTTTTTATCTGCGGTGATTTGGGGTAAATTGATCAAGGGGATGCCCTTTAAATCCGGGACTTGTTGATATTGATCGTGAAAGGTGATGTATTTTAAAAAACTCAGGCTTAGATAAACAAACAATACACCCACCAAAAAGGCAAGGATCAATTGAATGACCAACGTTTTACTGAAAAGAAACCTAAAAAAATTCATCCTCTAAATTACCTCCCAAAGATAATAAATCAATACGCTTAAGAATTAATTTTAAATGCAATACCTTTGTTAAAAGCTTATTCATGGGTAAAAAAGTAGTGGGAATCGCCATGGGAGGATACTCCTCTGAACGAGAAATTTCTCTTGAAAGCGGAAACACTGTTTACAAATCTTTACCCCAGTCTCGTTGGGAATGCTACAGAATAGTAGTCGATAGAGACCGCTGGACTGTGGTCGATACACAAGAAAACCACTACCCACTCAATCGGGAAGATTTCTCATTCAAAATGGAT
>JAAZUX010000012.1 GCA_018623955.1 Flavobacteriaceae bacterium
AAGTGGAAATGGAGTTTTCTAAAGAAAGTGCTGAGCAAAAAGTCTAGGCAATCACCCCTAATCCCAACAACTCGGAATCCTTGTACCAAGCCACAAACTGCCGGGAAGTAATGGCGGATTGTGGTTGATCAAACAACACATAGAGAACCCTGCTACGAAGCGAAATCGAAGATTCGACGAAGTCAATCTTTAGTGCGGTGGGAAAAAATAAATTACGAATCAGAAAATTACGACACGAGCCAACGGAGTTGGCGAACCTGTTTGCAACATGCAGGCTGGTGATCGAAGGGAACAATTATATCTGTCTGATCAACTCGTAATTATTTCATTTGTAATTCATAATTATTGTCCGGTTCTGTGATAGGAACGGAAATTATTATGTAATTTTAAGAAAAGCCTCATACCATGAAGTCTGAAACCAGTTTAAAACTCTTTGAACTCACACAGGAATTTATTCCCAACAAAAAACAGGCCGGGCTGTTTTTTCAAAGGATAGAAGAGACCATAGATGACAAAATGGAACAACGCCACGAGCATCTGAGTACCAAGACAGACCTTGCCGCCTTGCAGTTGGAAGTCAGGGATCAAAAGGTAGAATTGATGGAAGTCATTTCACAACAAAAGGTGGAACTCATGGGAGTGATCAATGACCAAAAAGCCGAACTCATGGGGGTGGTCATTAACCAAAAAACCGAACTAAAAGATGACATTGCTACTTTACGCCTAGAGGTCAGAGATCAAAAAGCTGATCTGATCAGGTCGATCTATTTGGTAGGATTAGTACAATTTTTGGCCATCGTAGGCAGTGTATTGGCCATTGTTACCTTAATGCTGAAATAGTTAATTACGACCCTGTCTGCTGCAGGCAGGTGACAGGCAGGAATGGGAAAAGAACAAATTTCAAAAATTGAAAATGGCAAGTTCAATTTGACCTTATCCAGTATAAATAAAATAGCAGATGCTTTGGGATCTAAACTGAATTTTGAATTGCAACCGATAGAATAATAAAAAACATTTAAAGACTCCCTAAGCAATCACCCCCGACCCCAACAATTCTTTATCGAGATACCAAGCCACAAACTGCCCGGAAGTAATGGCGGATTGTGGTTGATCAAACAACACATAAAAGGCATCGGCTTGAGGGATAAGGGTCGCTTTTTGTAGGGGTTGACGATATCGTATTCGAGCCATCACCTCCATCGGTTCCCCTTGAATGGTTTTTAAATCCTCACGTACCCAATGAACATCGGCAAGACTGACTTGAAGGGCTTGGCGAAACAAACCGGGATGATCTTTACCCTGACCTACATAGACAACATTTTCAACCACATCGGTATCAATCACAAATAGAGGTTCGGGGGTTCCGCCTACGGCCAGCCCTTTGCGTTGACCAATCGTAAAAAAGTGCGCGCCCTGGTGGGTTCCCACGACTTTTCCATCGGTGGTTTGATAGCGGGTTTTTTGAGATTGAGTGGTTAAGGTTTTCGGGGATTGTTTACCATTGTAAAAATCCTCGGGTATTTCTATGATGTTACCTGTTTTGGGTTGCAACTGTTGTTGTAAAAAATCGGGCAAACTCACCTTTCCGATAAAGCAAAGGCCTTGAGAGTCTTTTTTTTCGGCGGTGACCAAATCCAATTCCCGGGCAATTTTGCGTACCTCTGATTTTTGCAGCTGACCAATGGGAAAAAGGGTTTTCGCCAATTGATCCTGGGTCAACTGACAAAGGAAATAAGATTGATCTTTGTTGCCATCCGCACCACTGATCAATCGGTAAATACTCTTGTTTTCTACAGAAAGTGCTTCTTTTTGACAATAATGCCCCGTAGCCACATAGTCTGCCCCCAAAGACAGAGCGATTTTTAAAAAAACGTCAAACTTAATTTCCCGGTTACAAAGCACATCGGGATTGGGGGTTCTTCCCGCATCGTATTCGTCAAACATATAGTCCACGATACGTTCTTTGTATTCGGCACTTAAATCGATGGTTTGAAAAGGAATTTCCAACTTTTCAGCCACCAGCATGGCATCATTGCTATCTTCCAGCCAAGGGCATTCATTGGAAAGGGTCACCGACTCATCGTGCCAGTTTTTCATAAAGAGGCCGATGACATCATGTCCGGCTTCTTTAAGAAGATGAGCTGCAACACTGGAGTCCACCCCACCGGACAATCCTACAATAACCCTTTTCTTTTTCATTAGGCAAAGTTACACCAAGAAATTAAATTCCGATCCTTAAGACAGGGCCTATCTACCGCGGGCTTTTTTTTGCTTTTCGGCCTCTTCCATTGCTTTTTGCAAACGTGCAGAAAAACCTCCCGCTTTCTTGGGTTTCTTTTTATTCTCCTCGATTTGGGCGTGGATTTTTTGATCGTCAATGATATAATTCTTGATCACCAACATCAAAAAGATGGTCAATAGGTTGGAAACAAAATAGTACAAACTCAATCCACTGGCATAATTGTTAAAGAAGAACAACATCATCAGCGGCATCAGGTACATGATGATCTTCATGTTGGGCATCCCGGGTTGCTGGGGCATGGTCTGCTGGCCGGTAGTCATCTGGGTATAAAAGAAGATGGCTACAGAGGCCAAAATGGGAAACAAACTGACGTGGTCGCCGTAGAATGGAATGTTAAATCCTAAGTCTAGGATCGAGTCATAGGAAGACAGATCATCTGCCCAAAGGAAACTCTTTTTGCGCAGTTCAAAAGCAACGGGGAAAAAAGTGAAAAGAGCATAAAAAACAGGAAGCTGTAACAAAGCCGGGATACAACCCGCCATAGGATTGGCTCCGGCACGGTTGTAGAGGCTCATGGTCTCCTGCTGACGCTTGACTGCATTGTCTTTATATTTCTTATTCAACTCCTCAATCTCAGGGCGCAAAACTTTCATTTTAATCTGGGAGACATAGGACTTATAGGTGACCGGAGACATGGCCAAACGAACAATAATGGTCATCAAAATAATGGCGATACCGTGGGGTAAAAAGGAGGATAAGAATCCAAATAACGGCAAAAAGATAAAACGGTTGAGCCATCCAAAAATTCCCCAACCCAAGGGAATAGAGGATTCCAAATCTCTATCGTAGGATTTTAACGTTTGATAATCGGTCGTTCCAAAATAGTACTCAAACCGACTTCCAAACTCACCGGATCGGTAAGTTAAAGGGATTTGCACCCCAAATTTTTTGGTAAAGACCTCTCCCAAAGATTTGTCATCTGCCAAGTTATCGGTGGTGACCGTGAGTTGATCTACCGGCTTTTCGGGGATCAAAATGGCACTGAAAAAGTGTTGTCTAAAAGAAACCCATCGCACTTCCTCCGGGGATTCCTCATCGCTTCCACTCAGGGATAAATAATCGATTTTATCCCCTTCGTAGCCATAGGTGAGTTCGGTATAGCGCCCTTCATAATCAATGCTTTTGGAATTGCGGTAAGCACTGGTTTCCCAGGACAATACCGCCGGTTCGCTACTGTCCAACAGGGCCGAAATTCCCGAAGATTGAATGGTAAAATCCACCAGAAAACGCTCCGCATCAATGGCATAAACAAATTCCAAATACTGGTTGGGTGCAATGGCTGCTTTTAGGGATAGTGTTTGTTTCCCGTTTTTGGAATTCAGTTGAGGGGAAAAATATAAATCTTTGGTGTTGAGTCTTCGACCGTCTTTGGTGGTGAACTGAACATTGAATTGATTGTTTCCTTCTTTGACCAATTCCAGGGGTTGATCAAGGTAATCGGTATAATCTTTGAGCCGAACAAGCTCAAGCAGCCCTCCCTTGGGACTGACTTTTATCAAAAGATCTTTGTTTTCCAATATTTGGGTAGCAGCTCCATGATCGGTCATCCAATTACTGAAAATCCCAAAAGTACTTTGAAGGTTTACTTTTTGGAGGGAGTCGTTTAACTGAATCGGTGGGGCTACCTCCTTGGGTTGACTGGCAACTTCGGTTTTTTCGGGTTCGACTGGCGGATTTGCTCCCTCTTCTGGCTTATTGACATAGAGCATCCATGTAAGGATCATCGCAATGAGTACGAATCCAATGAATTGGTAGGGATCAAATTTTCTTTCTTCCATGGCTTTTAGTTCGGTTGCTGTTGGCTAAGATAGTCAATACTGGCTTTTATAAATGCTACAAATAAGGGGTGTGGATTGGAAACGGTGCTTTTATACTCGGGGTGAAACTGTACACCGACAAACCAAGGGTGATCTTGATTTTCGACAATTTCCACCAAACCGGTTTCCGGATTGACACCGGAGACTTTTAAAGCTCCCTTTTCAAAAACCTCTGTTTTGTATTGATTGTTAAACTCAAAACGGTGGCGGTGGCGCTCCGTGATTTGTTCTTTTCCGTATACCTCAGCTACTTTACTGCCTTGGGCAAGGTTACAATTCCATGTTCCCAAGCGCATGGTACCGCCTTTGTTGACCACTCCTTTTTGACTTTCCATCAAGTCGATAACGGGGTAATCTGTATTCTCGTCGATCTCGGTAGAGTTGGCATTGGGATGCATCAATACATTTCTGGCGTATTCGATAACTGCCATTTGCATGCCCAAGCAGATCCCGAAAAAGGGAATGTTTTTTTCCCTGACATAGCTAATGGCATCTATTTTACCTTCGATCCCCCTGCCTCCAAAACCGGGAGCGACGATAAGACCGTGAAGTTCCTTGAGCTGTTCTTGAGCGTTGATCTGATTCAAAAATTCAGAGTGGATGCTCACCACCTCCACCTCCGCCTCATTGATGGCTCCGGCATGAATAATGGCTTCCAATATCGATTTGTAAGAATCTTGTAACTCAACGTATTTTCCCACCAAACCGATTTTGACTTTTCGTTTGGGGTTTTTGTATTTTTCCAAAAAGGATTTCCAATGATCCAAATTCAGCTCGGATTTGGCGGTCAATTTTAACTGATCCAAAACCACACGATCCAAACCTTCTTCCAACATCTTCAAGGGAACATCGTAGATGGTATCTACGTCTATGGATTGAATAACCGCCTCGGGTTTTACATTACAAAAGAGGGCCAATTTTTTACGAAGGTCGTCCGATAATTTATGTTCTGTTCTACAGACCAAAACATCGGCTTTGATCCCACTTTCCATCAAAGTTTTGACCGAATGTTGTGTGGGCTTTGTTTTCAGCTCTCCTGCAGCAGATAGATAGGGGATCAACGTCAGGTGAATGACCATGGCATTCTCCTCTCCCAATTCGTAGATCAGTTGTCGAACGGATTCGATGTAGGGTAAAGATTCGATATCCCCTACTGTTCCGCCAATCTCAGTGATCACTATATCAAAGTCACCGCCGTTTCCCAGCAACTGCATTCGCTCTTTGATCTCGTTGGTGATGTGGGGAACTACCTGTACGGTTTTCCCCAAAAACTCTCCCCGACGTTCTTTTTCGATCACACTTTGATAGACCCTTCCGGTAGTTACATTGTTGGCCTGAGAGGTATTGATGTTCAAAAATCTTTCGTAATGACCTAAGTCCAAATCCGTCTCCGCTCCATCATCGGTAACATAACATTCACCGTGTTCATAGGGATTGAGCGTACCGGGATCAACATTGATGTAAGGGTCGAACTTCTGAATGGTGACTTTAAAACTTTGCGCCTGAAGTAATTTGGCTAATGATGCCGCTATGATTCCTTTTCCGAGGGAAGAAGTAACCCCTCCTGTAACAAAAATATACTTTATATCCGGCATCCGGTTTGTTTTCTATAATGACTAACCGGGCTCAAATTTACAAAATCCCGACTTACTTTTGTGGCATTTCTGCTATTTCTTGAGCTCAATGATTTCATAATCTTTGTGTTGCAGTAAAAAATAGCCTGTGTTTTCAAAACTCTTATTTTGTTTTTGATAGAGGAATCGGTGCTCCTGATAATCCGTCTCCCCAATCTTGTCAATGGATTTGAAGTTACCCGAGTAGGCTTTTCTCAAGATCAAATCCATCGTAAGGTCATAGGCACGTATGGCAGTTCGGTTGGGTGGTTTACCAAAGGTACTGATGTAGTGATTTTGAAAATGATTGTATTCTCCCAACTTTAAGGGCAATCGATCCGTGGTATAGGTAAACTTCAAATCCCCCAGTTGCTTGCGAGACAAGTTGGGATTTTCGTATGCATTGCCACGGTAGGTGGTAAACAATTGAACCGCTCTGAGTTCAGACTGCTGGGCACTCATCTGAGAACTGGCACTGGAGATCAACGAAAAGTCTTGGCTTTCGAGGATTACCTTGTTGGGAAGTGTATCCACCAAAAGGGAATCAACCAAATCAGGTAACAAATAATTGCTCTTTTCGGGACGCAAAACGGTTGCCTTTGGGAACAATTCCAAAAGCTCTTTTTCCACCGGCCGGCTCAAAGAATCAACCACCAAAACAATATTGTCTTCACGATTCAAAGTCTTGTCCAAATACTCAAACATTCTTTTTCTAAGAAAATTTTTGGAGGTTACCGATTGATAAACCGCCTCTCTCAATGAGACAGGATTAGTCGAAAGGGGGGCAACTTTGGGAGTCTTGCGCACCTGAGCCTTGGTGGAAAGATAATCAAAATTGGAGGGAATCAACGGGCCAATTATGGCGTCGGTATCAGAAAAATCGTGGTTATCGACAATTTCATTAACCCTGGAGATGCTGTTTTGAGTATCAAAGACATTGAGCTTTACAGAAACTCCATAGTGACTCAAGGTATCTACTGCGAGCAACACTCCTGAGTAAAAATCTGCAGACAACGTATGCAAATTACGGCTTTGCAACAACCTACGGGTATCTTCAATAGAATCGTATTCTATGGTTTTTGCCTTAAAAGGCAACAAAAGGGCCAGCTCAATTTCATGAGCTTCATTGAGGGAATCCAACAGAGAAAGCCGCCCAACCAACAGGTCATCCTGAATCTTTAGTTCACCTTTGGCTTCGCCGGGAACCCTCAATATCATCCCTGCCTGTAATCCCGACGCTGACAGGTTAGGATTGAGGGAATCCAATACCTTTTGGGTTACCCCTATTTTTTTTTCGATGCGATAATAACCTTCCTTGGGGAGCACTTTGTAATAGTTATAATTACTGTCCCAAGTCGGATCTACAGTTTCACTTTCGGTTGTTGAAGCCACAATCGGAACACGAATTTCCTGACCTTCCTTAAGTCCTTTTTTGATCTGAGGATTTAAGGCTTCCAATTCAGGAATGGTCATCTGAAAATTATAGGCGATGCGCCATTTAGTCTCTTTGGGTTTTACGACATAGGCTTGGGTATTTTGATCTACCTCAAGTGGTGGCTCAGGTACTTCCTCAACCACTACCGGATATACAGGAATGCGCAAAACCATACGCTTTCTCAACCCTATTTTCTTTAAAAGGGGGTTGTACTCATACAGCTGTGATTCTGTGATGTTATACTTTCGGGTAATCCCAAAGACGGTCTCTTTTTTCTTGACCTTGTGAGAAAGAAACTTCTCAGGCATCTCCTGTGCGGTGGAAAAGAGGATCCCGCATAATAGAAGAACAATGAAAAGAGTTGTATTTTTTTTCAATTTTTTTTTTCTTCAGGTCTATTCCCATTCAATGGTAGCGGGAGGTTTGGAACTGATGTCATACACCACCCGATTGACCCCTTTTACCTTATTGATGATCTCATTGGACATTTTTTGCAAAAAAGCATAGGGTAAATCTACCCAGTCTGCTGTCATTCCGTCAGTAGATTGGACGGCACGCAGGGCAACGCACTTTTCATAGGTTCGTTCATCACCCATCACCCCAACACTGTTAACGGGCAAGAGCATTGCACCTGCCTGCCATACCTGATCGTAAAGATTCCAAGATTTTAATCCATTGATAAAAATGGCATCGACCTCTTGTAACATACGTACCTTCTCTGCGGTAATGTCACCCAAAATTCTGATGCCCAATCCGGGTCCCGGAAAAGGATGACGGCCCAGGAGTTCAGGATCGATCCCGATACTGGCACCTACCCGCCTTACTTCGTCTTTAAACAACATCTTCAGTGGCTCCACCAGCTTTAGCTTCATATAATCCGGCAATCCACCCACATTGTGATGTGATTTGATGGTCGCCGAGGGGCCATTGACAGAAATGGATTCGATTACATCGGGATAAATGGTACCTTGAGCCAACCAACTTACCCCTGCTGTTTTCTTGGACTCATCATCAAAAACATCAATAAAAGTATTCCCGATGATTTTTCTTTTTTTCTCCGGATCGGTCTCTCCTGTCAGAGCTTTTAGGAATTGATCAGTGGCATCAACCCCTTTGACGTTCAATCCCATCCCCTCGTATTGATTCAGCACACTCTCAAACTCATTTTTTCTCAACAAACCGTTATTGACAAAAATACATTGCAGATGTGGGCCAATGGCTTTGTGAAGTAAAACCGCTGCCACTGTGGAGTCAACGCCACCCGACAATCCCAAAATCACTTTTTGGTCACCTACGGTTTCCCGAATTTCTTTTACGGTCATTTCCACAAAAGAATCGGGAGTCCAATCTTGTTGAACTCCGGCAATTTTGATCAAAAAGTTTTCCAAAAGCTTTTTTCCATCGGTGGTATGATAAACCTCCGGGTGAAACTGAATTCCAAAAGTAGTTTCCCCCTCAATACAATAGGCGGCGTTTTTGACATCTTCGGTGCTGGCCAGTAAGATGCCTCTATCAGGCAATTGGTCGATCGTATCGCTATGGCTCATCCATACTTGACTGCCTTTGTCAATTCCCTCAAAAAAGGGTTCCCCGGACTGAATAAAAGATAGATTTGCCCTGCCGTATTCACGGGTGTTGGACGGTTTGACTGCCCCTCCGGAGAAATGAGCCAAATACTGCGCACCATAACAAACCGCCAACAAAGGTAATTTACCTCTTATGGTAGAAAGGTCGGGATGAGGCGCCTCCTCGGATCGAACTGAATAGGGAGAGCCGGAAAGTATGACGGCATTGAACTCCTCGGTGTTCTTTGGTGGATTGTTAAAGGGATGGATTTCACAATAGATGAACAGTTCTCTAACACGTCTGGCGATCAATTGGGTGTATTGTGACCCAAAATCAAGAATCAATACTTTGTCTTGCATCTGCCAAAAGTACGATATATTCAGTTGTTTTGAATTGGCAAAAAAAGGATTTTATTAAAAAAAAAATGTTGGTAAATCTCAGCCCTCAATTACAGAAAATTCAGCAGATAGAGGCTCAAAAGTTTCCATCAGAAAATCGATAAATTCACCGCCGTGTTGGAGATAAAAATCACTAAAGTTTTCCACCCTTTCTTGCAGTTGTCCTCCAGGAAAAAGTTGCTCCTGTAAAAGTACCAAACGCTCCACGTGATCTTTCAACTTTATTTTTTGGGCTTTGAGCAGGCGATCCTCCAAACGGTCAATCCCCTTAAATTGCTTGGATTTTTGAGCTTGGACGGCTCCCTTAAAGGAGGCGTCCGTTTTTAGGACCAGTGACTCTAAATGTTCAAACTGTTCCTCTAAGAGCTTTTTAAAAGATGACAAATCCAAATCAATATTGCTGATCTGCCTGACTTTTTTGTTGATCAACGCATTTCTTTTGAGAAAGAAATCTTTTAATTCCAGTTTGAACTTACTGATTTTACGGATATTTTTTTCACTGATCACCAAGGCCGAATTTCGTAAAATCAAAAGCGGAAAAGGAACCTTTTGGGCGTCAAAAAAAGATTTCAACTCCAGCCAATAGGCCAGCTCCCCACCGCCGCCAAAATAGGCAATATTGGGTAAGATGACCTCCTGATAGAGGGGACGCATTAGGACATTGGGCGAAAACTTTTCTGGGGATTGCTCAACCCAATCCATCATTTCTGATGCATCAATACTTTCCTCTTTTCCCTCCCACGAAAAACCATTTTCATTTTTTATTAACCGATGTCTTTTGCCGTTTTCCAAAAAAAACAAATGCAGATCTCGCGGATTGACTTGAGGCTTGTAATGAGGATTGTAATCCTTTTTTAGGTTTTCAATTTGGGAAAGCACTCTTTGCGCACAACTTTGTTTTTGTAATTCTTCTTTTAGATAAGGTACAAAGTGTTTTTTTAGTGCCTTATCATCCCCATCGATGATCAACAATCCATAGGCCTCAAAAAGGGAATGCACAAAGATCCTGGTCGCATGGGACAGATCACCTCCGGTCTCATAGCTTTTTTTGATTAAAGTTTTTAATGCATTGGCATTGATACTGCTACCCAGTTCTTGTTTGAATAAATCGAAAAGCGGCTTTAAACTCC
>JAAZUX010000170.1 GCA_018623955.1 Flavobacteriaceae bacterium
GAGGAAAGATTGATCTATATGCCCTATACTACCCAACAGTTGATCGAAAAAAACAACGATAAAATTAACTCCATCATTGTCAGTTTTAGACCCGAACTAGGTTACACTTCTGCCTTGGTTTTTGAAAAACAACTGCGTCTTTTCTTAAAAAAGAAAAAATCTATTGATCCCAGAGACAATAACGGTATAAGAATCAGAAATGTAGCTGACCAAATACGTCAAAACCAGAGATTCGCAGGTGTATTACAGATGATTGTTGCTTTTGTAGGTATCGGTACTTTAATAGCCGGGATTATTGGTATTTCCAATATTATGGTTTTTGTGGTTAAAGAACGCACCAAAGAATTGGGGATCAGAAAAGCCCTTGGTGCCACGCCCAAAAGTGTGATTGGGATGGTTTTACATGAGTCTATTTTTATCACAACATTGTCCGGTATCACCGGAATGATTGGTGGGATTGCCCTGTTGAGTAATATGGGGGATCGATTGGAGGAGTTTTTTATCGTTGATCCTTTCATAGATAATTTTACTGCTATAGTAGCAACGATTTTGCTGATTCTTTTTGGAGCCATCGCAGGTTATATCCCGGCCAAAAGGGCAGCCCTTATCAAACCCATAGTCGCTTTAAGAGATGAATAGTTTAAAGGTCATATTTGATTTCGATACCTGGCAGGAGATTTTTGGTTCTATTGCTAAAAATAAAACCCGAACCGTAATTACCGTGATCGGGGTATTGTGGGGGATCTTTATTTACATCACTCTATCCGGTGCGGCCAAAGGGTTGGACAACGGTTTTGAACGTGAATTTGAAGATATGGCCATGAACTCTATGTTTGTGTGGCCTCAGAGAACCAGTCTTCCCTACGCGGGTTTTAAGGTGGGAAGATATCCCCGTTTTACCATTTCTAATGTTAAAGAATTAAAACAGCAGATCCCCGAAATTCAATACATCGCTCCAAGAAACGCCAGGGGGGTATTTGGGGGCAGTCAACCGGCCAGCGTAGTTCACAAAGAAATATCTCGTACCTATAATATTTATGGAGATTTTCCGGAGTACACCAAAATTGCTACCAAAAAAATATACAAAGGGGGCCGATTTATCAATGAAGAAGACCAGCGGAACAACCGTAAAGTCTGTGTCATTGGTGAACGGACTCAAGAGGAGTTGTTTGAAGAAGATGAAAACCCCTTGGGAAAATACATCCGGATCAACAATGTATATTTCCAAGTGATTGGAGTACACAAATATCTTGAAGGAGGAGGTTTTGAAACCGATGGCGATATTTTTATCCCTTTTAATACGTTCAGGAATCTATACAATACCGGTGTAGAGGTGGATTGGTTTACCATTGCAGCCTATGCTGATGCCGATGTTGTTGCCGTGGAAAAAAATGTCAAGGATGTATTAAAAAAAATACACAAGGTGGCCCCAGAAGATGACAGGGCTTTCGGGTCGTTCAACCTGGGAGAAGTATTCAACAGGATCAGCGGCTTTGCCAACGGGATGACATTTTTATCTCTCGTAGTAGGTTTAGCAACCATTTTGGCGGGAGTGATAGGTATTGGAAACATACTATTGATCTCAGTCAAAGAGCGAACCAAAGAGTTGGGGGTAAGACGTGCATTGGGTGCTACTCCGGGAGAAGTAAGAACTCAAATTTTACTAGAGTCTGTTTTTTTGACCCTCATAGCCGGTGTAGTAGGGATCATTTTGGGCGCAGCTGTTTTGGCCATCATCAATTTGGCCACACAGGACTTATCCGATTTTCCCTATACCAATCCCACCGTACCTATTCCATTGGTGGTTGGCGCTTTGCTTACCATGGTAGTATTGGGAACACTGATCGGACTGATTCCTGCCCAACGGGCCGTTAGTATAAAACCCATAGACGCATTAAGAGAAGAATAATAAACACATTTTAACATGAAAATTTTAAAATATTTAGGAATTGGCTTACTTGTTTTTGGAGCTGTTTTTGCCACTCTCTATTTTATAAAGACCAACAGTAAACCATTGGTTGAGTATGACATTCAGTCTCCAAAGATTCAAAGCATTGAAAAAAAGACAGTAGTCACCGGGACCGTAATTCCGGAGGATGAAGTAGAGATCAAACCCCAGATTTCGGGGATCATAGAAAAGCTATTTGTCGAGGAAGGCGATTTGGTTAGCAATGGAGATCTGTTGGCCAAAGTCAAGGTTGTACCCAACGAACAAGCCTTAAACACTGCCAAAGGAAGACTCTCCAATACCTTGATTTTGTTGAAAAATGCCGAAGTTGAATTCAAAAGGAATCAATCCCTATTCGAAAAGGAAATCATTT
This sequence comes from Flavobacteriaceae bacterium, assembly GCA_018623955.1. The sequence goes on from JAAZUX010000170.1 coordinate 2,322, forward strand.
CCAAACAACAATTCGACAATGCAAAGCTCAGTTATGATCAGGCCGAACAAAATGTAAAAAATGCTCGCTCCGATCTTCAAATCATCAAACTGGGTTCTGCAGGAGGTTCTACGATTGCCAACACCAATATTCGAGCCACAGTTGCAGGAACCATACTAGAAATTCCGGTCAAAGAAGGGGATCAAGTCATTGAGAGTAATACTTTCAATGCAGGTACTACCATTGCTACAGTGGCCGATTTGAACAAAATGATTTTTGAGGGGAAAGTAGACGAGGCAGAGGTCGCAAAACTGACCATCGGAATGCCACTTACCGTAAACTTAGGGGCCATTCAAGACAAAGATTTTGATGCCCAGTTAAAGTTTATAGCCCCCAAAGGCAATGAAGAACAAGGAACCGTTCAGTTCAAAATTGAAGGAGATGTTTATTTGGACAATTCGGTTTTTATCCGGGCAGGATACAGCGCCAATGCCTCCTTGATACTCGAAAAAAAGGACAGTATTATGGGGATATCAGAGGCATTGTTACAATTTGATAAAATCACTAACGACCCATATGTGGAGGTAAAAAACGACAAAGGAATATTTGAACGAAAAAATATTGAGGTAGGAATTTCCGATGGAATCAACGTTGAAATCATTTCGGGGCTGAGCATGGAGGATAAAATAAAAGTTTGGAATAAGACAGAACCTATCAAATTGGGCGAGGAAGAGGAATCTGAAAATAAATAATTAGACATGAAACCAATCCAACTCTTTTTTATCGTCATTTTAATGTCTATTGGTTTTGATTTAAACGCTCAAACCCAACCCATGAATATCATGGAATGTATTGAGATGGCAGTTGAAAAAAACATCAGTGTCAAACAAAGTGAACTTGCCCTAAACGATGCCGAAATCAACAAAGATGACGCCAAAGGGAACTTTTTGCCGACCTTCAATGCTCAGGCCAACCATACTTGGAATATAGGATTGAATCAGGATATTACTCGGGGTCTTTTGGAAAACAGAACGACACAGTACTCCTCTTTCGGAGCCAGCTTCAATGTAGATCTGTACAACGGTCTCAGGAATTTAAACCAGTTACACCGGGCCAACCTTGCTATTTTAGCA
>JAAZUX010000013.1 GCA_018623955.1 Flavobacteriaceae bacterium
AAAATTGATGGATGGCAAAAGAAAGCACCGAGCGAATGCGCATCACCGCACTAAAAGTGGCTGTCCTTACCCGCAAATGTGCCTTTTCTCGTAAAAATTCAAAACTGTGTTTTTTGGGTTGAATGGGGTAGAGATCCGGATCGGCCTCACCGACGATTTCGATGGTTTCGACCAATACCTCTTGGGATTGACCCTTGCCCATGCTCTCAACGAGTTGACCCGTAATCTCAACCGCCGCACCTGTGTTGATTTTCTTCAGTAGGCTTTCATCGGTGTTTTCGAAATCTACAACACATTGGAGGTTTTCGATGGTGGAGCCGTCATTAAGGGCAATGAATCGGTTGGCACGAAATGTCCTTACCCAACCCCTGACCGTTACAGTATCGTGTTTTTGGGGTTGACTCAATAATTCGGCTAATCGAGGGTATTTCATGGTCATCAATTTTCAGCGCAAAGATAGGTTTATTTACAGAAAAGATTTAGGATTTTTTTCTGCCCTCCTCCGGGACTATATTGATTTTTGGTGCTTTTAATACTTTCGCGTTGCTCACGGTATCTTCCAATGAAATCAGCAGTGAAGGCAGCAGAATCAAATTGGCCAGCATGGCAAACAGCAAGGTGACCGAAACCAAACCTCCCAAGGCTACCGTCCCACCAAAATTGGAACTCATAAATACAGCAAACCCAAAGAACAATACAATCGAAGTATAAAACATACTGACTGCTGTTTCCCGCAATGCAGTATATACAGCAGTTTTGATTTTCCACTTGTTGGCGATCAATTCTTGTCTGTATTTGGCCAGGAAATGGATGGTGTCATCTACCGAAATCCCAAAGGCAATACTAAAGACCAAAATGGTTGAGGGTTTGAGGGGAATGCCCGAAAAACCCATCACACCGGCTGTAATGATTAGCGGTAACAAATTAGGGATCAATGAAATCACAATCATTTTAAAGGATCGGAACATATAGGCCATAAAAAGTGCAATCAATAAAATGGCCAATGACAAGGAGATGATTAAATTTCGGATCAGATAATGAGTCCCTTTGAGGTACAACAAGGTTTTTCCGGTCAACTTGACCTTGTAACGCTCAGGAGGAAATATTTTATCGATTTCTTTTAGCAAATCCTCCTCAATTTCTTCGATACGTTCTGTTGTAATGTCTTTCATAAAAGTCGTTACCCTGTTGAATTGAGCAGTGCTGTCGATATAATTTTCCATCAAACCTTTGGAATCTTTGACATTTTTGAGATAGCGGGCAATAAAAGAATTTTCTTGAGATGTTGGGAGTTTATAATAGTTGGGATTGCCATTGTAGTAGGCTTGTTTGATGAATTTAACACCACTGACCGATGAGATCGGAGTAGAGAGTTCGGGAATGTCTTCGATGTATTGTTCAAGTTTGTCTATTCTTTTGAGGGTGGAAAGTCTTGTGGCTCCCCCTCTTATTCTACTATCAACAATTATTTCTATGGGTACGATACCGTTAAATTCGTCGTCAAAGAAAAGGATGTCCTTAAAAAACTCAGCTTTTTTGGGCATGTCCTCAATGATACTCCCCGAAATATTGATTTGATATATCCCAATGATACCCAGTACCAAACTGACGATGGAGATGATATAAACATTGATTCTTTTGTGTCTGACTTTGTCCTCCATCCATTTCACAAACTTTTTCAGGTATGGGCTGTTAAGGTGTTTTAGGTGTTTTTTACTGGGGCGAGACATAAAACTGTAGGCAATGGGAATGATCAACAGAGAAAGTAAAAAGATTGCGATGATATTGATTGAGGCAACAATCCCAAATTCCTTTAATACTTTACTGTCGGTCAGAATAAAAGTAGCAAAACCCGATGCGGTGGTCAGGTTGGTCATCAGTGTGGCATTACCAATTTTCATAATCACCCGTTGTAAGGACTTGACCATGTTTCCGTGTTTTGCAACTTCTTGTTGGTATTTGTTGATCAGAAAAATACAATTGGGCACTCCAATAACGATAATCAAGGGAGGGATCAGTGCAGTGAGTATGGTAATTTCATAACTGAGCCACCCCAAAATTCCAAAGGCCCACATGACCCCGATCAACACCACAAACATGGAGATGAAGGTGGCCCTGAAAGATCTGAAGAAAAGAAAAAAGATCAGACTGGTTAACAGCATGGCCGAGAGGACAAAAATGCCTATTTCATCTACAATATTTTGGGCGTTCAAAGTTCTGATGTAGGGCATGCCCGAGATTTTGACATCCAAGCCTGTTTCCTTTTCAAAAGCGATAATCAAGGGGAGGAAAGTCTTAAAAATAAAATCTTTCCGCTGTACGGTATTCACGATCTTTTTGTCCATATAAATGGCAGATCGTATCGTTTCAACATCCGGGTCGTAGAGTATGTTTTTGTAAAACGGGAGTTCTAAAAGAAGTTTTTGTTTAAATTTTTCAATGTCAGAAAGCTCGTAATCCGCAACATCAAAAACCGATTTGAGCACAAATGATTTTAAGTTTTCGTCCTTGATCAACTCCTGAACATTGTTGGTGGATAGGGTAAAATCCACCTCCGGAAAGGATTCTATTTTTTCGTTCAGGGCGATCCATTTTTCAAAGATTTTGGGTTCAAAAAATTCTTCTTCTTTGAGGGCGATAACCATCAGATTTCCCTCTTCACCAAATGTTTTTACAAAGGCATCATACTGGATATTTTCGGGATGCTTACTGGGCAGCAGATTTGCCTCTGTAAAAGTAAACCGCATGTATTGCCATTGTGAACTAAAAAACAGGGTGGCCAATACGATCATCCCAATGATCAGTATGCGGTTTCTCAGAATTAAGCTCGCAACAATACCCCAAAAATTATTTTTACGCTTCATCATCGACAGACACCACCAGCGTTGGGCATACTACACGGTTAAAATTTCTTTTTCCTTGACGTTAAGAATTTCGTCTACTTTGTTGATGTATTGATCCGTCAATTCTTGAATGTCTATTTCAGCATTTTTTTGGAGGTCTTCTGAACTATCGGTTTTTTTGATCTCATTGTTGGCATCTTTTCGGGCATTTCTGATGGCTATTTTGGCGTTTTCAGCCTCTGCTTTTGCCAGTTTGACCAGTTCTTTTCTACGCTCCTCTGTCAGTGGGGGGATGTTGATAATCAGAGATTCTCCGTTGTTCATCGGATTAAAGCCTATATTGGCTTGTAATATTCCTTTTTCAATTTCGGGTAATAAAGCTTTTTCCCAGGGTTGAATGCTCAGGGTTCTTCCATCGGGTGTGTTTACGTTGGCCACTTGATTCAGGGGAGTGGGAGTTCCGTAATATTCCACCATTACAGCATTTAACATAATAGGGTTTGCCTTTCCTGCTCTGATGTTGAGCAGTTCTTTTTCCAAATGTTTGACAGACAAATCCATGCTTTCTTTTGCAGTTTCGGTGATGATAATGATTTCTTCGTTCATTTTGGTGACATTTTAAAGATCGACTCGGGTTCCTATGTTTTCGCCCTTTATTATTCTACTGAGGTTTCCTTTGGTATTCATATCAAAAACAATAATGGGCAGCTTGTTTTCCTGACTCAAGGTAAAAGCAGTGGTATCCATGATCTTGAGTCCTTTTTTCAGTACATCGTCGAATGATAGGGTGTCAAACTTGATGGCTTCTTTATTTTTTTCGGGGTCCTCGTTGTAGATGCCATCTACTCGGGTTCCCTTCAATATCACATCGGCATTGATTTCTATGGCGCGCAGCACCGCGGCGGAATCGGTTGTGAAATAGGGGTTTCCCGTTCCCGATCCAAAAATAACAACCCTTCCTTTTTCCAGATGACGCGTGGCCCTTCTTTTGATAAAAGGCTCTGCAATGGCTTCGATTTTGATGGCCGTTTGCAATCTGGTTGGAACATCGTTGTTTTCCAATGCGCTTTGTAGAGCCAAACCGTTAATTACTGTTGCAAGCATTCCCATATAATCGGCCTGAACGCGATCCATACCTTTGCTGGCTCCAGAAACTCCCCTGAAAATATTTCCCCCACCGATGACGATGGCGATTTCTGTCCCCGTTTTTTGTATTTCCTTGATCTCGGTAGCGTACTCGTTGAGCCTCACCGGATCAATGCCATGATTCTGATGGCCCATCAGTGCTTCACCACTTAATTTAAGAAGGATTCTTTTGTATTTCATAGCTTGGAATTCCACAAATATAGCAAATATAGAGGGAACCTTTATACCGCTTTTAAACTCAAATCTACGGGAACTGCGGCATAGGTAAGCGCTCCCATGGATACATAATCCACGCCTGTTTCGGCATAGGAGACCAAGTCGTGTGCACTAATATTTCCTGAGGCTTCAGTTTCGAATTTTCCATTGATTTTTTCGACATTTTCCATCAGAGTTTCGGGAGTCATATTGTCCAAAAGAATTCTTTTTACCCAGGGAAAATGCATTACCTGATCGATCTCAAGTTCGTTTCTCACTTCTACAATGACCGGTACTTCTATAGTATTTTGCGTTAAATAAGCTTTTGTTTTTTCCAAAGCTTGGGATACACCACCACAAAAATCGATGTGGTTGTCCTTGATCATGATCGCATCAAACAACCCCATCCTATGGTTGTAACCTCCACCAATGGTGACCGCCCATTTTTCGGGATAACGGAATCCTGGTGTGGTTTTACGTGTATCGAGAATTTTACATTTGGTGTGTTTTATCTTCTGACTGAGTTGATGGGACAGTGTCGCAATGCCACTCATTCTTTGCATACAGTTCAGGACCAATCGCTCGGAGGCCAAGAGTGACTTGGCGCTACCTTCGACCCGAAAGGCCACTGCACCCGGTTCCAATTTTTCGCCTTCTTTGGCCAGAAGGTTTAGGCGCAATGAAGAGTCATAACGGTAGAAAATCTTTTGGGCCAAGGTGATACCGGCAATGACACAATTGTCTTTGACTTTCAAAACAGCCTCCCTTTTTAAATCATCGTCAAAACAGGCATTGCTGCTGTGGTCGCCACCTTCAATGTCTTCTTTAAGGGCTTGATCAATAAAGCGATCAATGGCGTCTTTATGGGTATCGTAAAAATTATTCAACGTAGTCTTGATTGTAAAAAACTCCTTTATTTTGTTTTAAGTCTTGAGACTGTTTGATCATCAAATAGGCCACACTCACCATATTTCTCAACTCACAAATCCCCAAGGTCAATTTGTTTTGTCGGTAAATGTCTTGGGTTTCCATGAAAATTTTTTTTAACTCCATTTCAGCCTCAGTCAGTCCTGATGAGGTTTTGAAAATACCCACTTTGGTGGTCATTAAGTTTTGCAATTGCTTTTTCATTTGACCAATGGCGCTGATTTTTTCATTAGAAATATAATGTTCTTCTTTCCATTCGGGAAGTTGGAGGTAAAAATCTTGAGAGGGAAGATCTCCCTTCATTTGATCGATGGAGTTCAGTGCCGCCCGATGAGAAAACACCAGAGATTCCAGCAGTGAATTAGAAGCCAAACGATTGGCTCCGTGCAGGCCTGTATGGCTGCATTCGCCTATGGAATACAATCCCTTTAGTTTTGTTTCTCCATAGTGATTTACACTGATACCACCACAGAAATAGTGGGCGGCCGGGATCACCGGAATGGGATCTTTGGGGGGATTGATTCCCATTTTTTGACAATTCTCCTTTATGGTGGGGAACTGATTTTCAAATTCTTTTTCGCCGATGGCTTGACAATCCAAAAGAACATAATCGTCTCCGGTTTCATTGACCACTTCGGCAATGGATCGGGCAACGATGTCCCTTGGAGCAAGCTCGGCCCGAGGGTGATATTCGGTCATGAATCTTTTGCCGGATATGGTTTTTAAAATGGCACCTTCCCCCCGAACAGCCTCTGATATCAAAAAAGTATTCCCGTTGATTTTGGGATAAAGTGCAGTGGGGTGAAATTGAACAAATGGCAACCCTTCCATAAAGACTTTGGCCCTATAGGCAGCCCCCAAGCCGTCTCCCGTGGCGTTTTCGGGATTGGTGGTATGAGAGAAAAGCTGTCCGGCCCCTCCGGTACTTAAAACGGTGATTTGTGCTGAAATTTTAATGATTTCCTGTTCCAAATTCGAAATTACATATGCCCCATAACATCTTTGATAATGGCTTCCACTGTGGTGGTCTGTAATCAAATCCACCAAGGTGTGATTTTCCAAAAGAGAGATATTGGAAAAAGTTTTGATTTTACGGATCAGGGATTTCTGAATTTCAAGTCCGGTTTTGTCTTTGTGATGTACAATCCTTTTTTCGGAATGTCCTCCTTCTTGGGTAAGGTGTAATCCATTTTTTTGTTTGTCGAAGTGGGTGCCCCAATCGATCAATTCTTGGAGGCGTTCCTGTCCTTCTTTTACAACAAACTCTACCACCTCCTTATCGCATTCTCCTGCTCCGGCGATCAGGGTGTCTTCGACGTGTTTGTCAAAAGAGTCTTTCTGAAAATTGGAGACCACGGCGATTCCACCTTGTGCATATCTTGTATTGCTTTCCAGCAGGCTGTTTTTTGAAATCATAACGATTTCGAGTTTTGGATTTTGCTCTGCCATTTTGATGGCGTAGGTCAATCCGGAAATACCACTTCCTATGACGAGTACATTGGTATTCATATTTCTAGCCGAGCTTTAGCATTCTGGTGATGGGAAGTTTGGCTTTTTCTATCAGGCTTTGGGAAAGTTTTACCTCGGGCTGTCCATGTTCCAAACACAGATATAATTTCTCCAGTGTATTGAGTTTCATAAAGGCACATTCACTACAAGCACACGTTTCATCTTCTACCGGGGCAGGAATAAATGTTTTTTGGGGACAGCGTTTTTTCATCTCGTGAAGAATTCCCGCCTCGGTAGCTACGATAAAGCTTTGTGCGGAATCTTTCTCTACAAAGTTTAACAAGCCTGAAGTACTGCCAATGTAATGTGCAATATCAAGAACTTGAGATTCACTTTCCGGATGTGCGATGAATTTGGCTGTGGGGTTTTCCATGGAGAGCGTTACAATTCTTTCGAATGAGAAAGCTTCGTGAACGATACAAGATCCGTCCCATAAGATCATATCCCTACCGGTTTCTCTGATCAGATAACGTCCCAGGTTTTTGTCGGGAGCAAAAATGATGGTCTCTCCTTCGGGTATGGAATCAATCACCCTTACTGCATTACTCGAGGTACATACAATGGAACTCAATGCTTTAATTTCTGCCGAGCAATTGATGTAGGTCACTACATGTGCACCGGGGTATTGGTCAATAAATTTTTTAAAATCCGGAGGCGGGCAGGAGTCGGCTAGCGAGCAGCCTGCATTCAGATCCGGGAGGATGACTTTTTTGGTGGGATTGATGATTTTGGCCGTTTCGGCCATAAAATGCACTCCGGCAAAAACAATCGTTTCGGCTTCAACTTTTTCTGCCGCTTGAGCCAAATATAGGCTGTCGCCTAAGTAGTCGGCCAACTCTTGAATTTCGGCTTCTTGATAGTAATGCGCCAGCAATACTGCCTTTTTTTCTTTTTTGAGTCGCTTGATTGCTGAAACTAAATCAAGTCCTTCAGGGATTTCTAAATCCAAGTATCCCCTGCGGTTCAACCTTTTCGTTACCTCATCTGAGGTGAGTTCCATAATCAAATGATTTAATACAAAATTATTAAAAATCAAGGATTATAAGGTTTATCCCTAGATTATATTCCGTCTAGTTTTTCTGAGATTTGATCTGGAGTGAGGGCATCTTCGACCCTGTAGAACCCTATGGCTGTTCTTCTCAATTGGCTTAAATGTGCTCCGGATTCAAGGGCTTTACCAAAATCATGGGCCAACGACCTGATGTAGGTTCCTTTTGAACAGCGAACATCAAAGTGAAGTTGTGGAAGGTCAATTTTGGTAAAATTAAATGTGTAAAGTGTTACTTTTCTGGATTCAATTTTCGTTTTTTCTCCTTTTCTGGCGTATTCATACAAACGCTTTCCTTCTTTTTTAATGGCAGAGAAAATGGGTGGGTATTGATCTATTTCGCCTTCAAACTTTTTTTTGACCACATTCAATTGCTCTTGGGTGATGTGATCAATAGGGAAATTTTGATCTATGGCAGTTTCAAGATCATAGGATGGGGTTGTTGCCCCTAGGGTGATGGTTCCTGTGTAGGCTTTTTCAAGGGCTTGAATTTCACTGATTTTCTTAGTCATTTTTCCCGTACAAACCAGTAGGAGTCCCGTGGCCAATGGGTCGAGGGTTCCCGCATGGCCTACCTTAAGTTTTTTAAGTTTGAATTTCGTTTTTAAGGCCCACCTCAGCTTGTTGACTACCTGAAAAGAAGTCCACTCCAGAGGTTTGTCTACCAACAACAGTTGACCCTCTAGGATGGATTCAAGAGATAAATTCATATCACACACTAAAAAGGATGGCCAATGCTCCCACTGCAAAACAGTAGAAACTAAAGTATTTGAGTTGGCTTTTTTTTACCAAAGCAACCATCCAACGACACGCAAAAACTCCGGTAATGAAGGCGCTTACAAAACCTACCAACAAAGGAAGTAGCGCAGTGCTCTCCTGACTTAGGTCGCCATCGATCACGCTTTTGGCCATACTTCCCAGGATTAGTGGAATGACCATGAGGAAAGAAAATCGGGCTGCCTTGTTGCGGTCAATCTTGAGTAAAACGGCCAGTGCTATGGTGGCGCCACTTCTCGAAATTCCCGGAAGAATTGCAATGGCTTGGATGACACCTATGTAAAATGTGTTGCTGTAATTCAATTCCTTATTGTTTTCATTGACCCGATCTGCCAAAAACAATAACAAGGCCGTGATCATTAACATGACACCTACCAAAGCAATTTTACCAACAAAAAGAGAAGCGATAAAATCTTCAAAAAAAAGACCGATGATCACTGCTGGGATCATGGAGAGGATAATTTTCAGGCTGAAATTCAAACTCTCTCCTCTTTTAAAAAGCAACAAATCGGACAGGATCATGGCAATGTCTTTTCTGAACACAAAAATGGTGCTGAAGGCTGTTGCAGCGTGAAGGGTAATGGTGACCAACAAGCCTTGTTGTTGTTCATAATCACTTCCGAAAATGGCCTTGACCAATTCCAAATGTCCGCTAGAGGAGACAGGCAGAAACTCTGTAAGGCCCTGGACGATTCCAAGAATCAGCGTTTCTAGTGCACTCATTTACTTTTTTTTTGGGGCATTAAGATGGCGTAAATTGCCAGTCCAAAACCCATAAGAACGACGGTGGGTGCCAATCTGATTCTGCGGAAATTAAAAATTTCCGGGTTAAAAAAGTTGGGATCCTTACTTCCTCCACCTGCCATAAGTATAAAACCAAAGGCAATCAATGCCATTGAAAGGAGTAAAAACCGATAATTTCTTTTGCTGAACAAGAATTCTTTTTTTTGGGTTGGGTCACTCATCTTAATTCTTTAATTTACTGCGTCGGACTTTAGATTCAGATAACGTTGGGTGGCAAAGAAAGTACTTATAATTGTGATCCCCAAACCCAATGTAAATACTCCTGCGAAAACCAATGCCGGTTCCAGTGGGTTTTCGAAAATTTGCAATTCGGGAAATCGTTTTTGGATTTCATAAAGCACTAAAGCCATTCCCGACATGGCAATGATAGAACCCAAAGTACTCATCAGCAGGTGGGTTTTGATAAAAGGTCTTCGGATAAAACTTTTGGTTGCTCCTACCAATTGCATGGTTTTGATGATCAGCCTTTTGGAGTATATGGACAGTCGGATGGAACTATTGATCAACAGCACCGCCACAAAGATAAACAGGCCGCTGGCCAACAACATCCAAAAAGTTATTTTTTTGATGTTTTCATCCAGTAACTCCAGCAGCGGTCGGTCGTAGACCACTTCATTCACATAGCTGTAAAGTGTAATGTCTTTACTTAATTTGGAGACCATGGCAGGGTTCAGAAAAGGCGCTTTAAAGTATACGTCTATTGAATTGAGTAGCGGATTGTAGCCCAAAAATTCCATAAAGTCCTCCCCAATTTCGTTGGCGTGTCTTTTGGAAGCTTCTTCTTTGGATACGAAATTGACTTTTTTGGTAGCAACATTCAAACGCAAGGTTTTTTGTAATTGTTTCAGTTCGATTTCTTTGACAGCGTCTTTCACATAAATTGTCATCACGATCTGTTCCTTGAAGTGATCCGCTACTTTTTTCGAATTCACCAACAAAATACCCAAGATACCGGTTAGAAATAATACCAAAGAAATACTCACCACT
>JAAZUX010000171.1 GCA_018623955.1 Flavobacteriaceae bacterium
GTTTATGAATATCAAAGCGGGATCAAAGCCGGAAAAAATATCGAGGCTGTAAAAGTACCCGAGTTTTTACCCGACACCGAGGTGGTTCGCAACGATATTTTGGACTATATATTGGAAATTGAGCATTTCGACAACCACCTCCATCAAATGATTCAGTTCCTGAAAGAAAAAGGAGAGTTGGAAAATACACTGATATTGGTCACAGCAGACAATGGTATGCCTTTTCCCTATGCCAAAGCCAATGTACAAGAGTTTGGCACCCATGTTCCCTTGGCCATTTCTTTACCAGGTGGTGTTAAGGGAAAAGAGGTCAATGATCCTGTAGGTCTGATTGATTTGGCATCCACCCTGATGGAGCTGGTCGGGTCGCCCGATGCCATGACCCCTACCGGAAAAAGTTTGATGCCTGTTTTGACACAAGCTCAACACCCTCCACATCGGGAATATGTCCTTACCGGAAGGGAGCGCCATACCCACGCACGGCCCGATAATATGGGTTATCCCGCCAGAGCCATCCGAACCCAACAGTTTTTGTATGTACACCATTTTAAACCCGAGCGTTGGCCCCAGGGTGATCCCGTTCTTAAAAACCTTGAAAATGACCAAAGAAGTAAGGTCGATGGATATAAAGCACTCTATCCCGGTTATCACGATGTTGATGCCTCTCCCTCCAAGGAAGTGGTGATGGGTATGGAAGACACCCCTTATTTTGACATAGCCTTTGCCAAAAGACCCCAAGAACAATTGTACGACATTCAAAAAGACCCCTATTGTACTCAAAATATCGCTTTATTACCCGAGTATAAAGAAGTTCTTGGTCAACTTAAACAACAACTGTTAAATGATTTAAAAGAACAAGGCGATCCACGTGTCTCAGACAATCCGGTATTTGACAGCTACCCGCGTTATTCGACCATGCGCAATTTTCCGGGATTCAACCATAGGGGAAAATACAACCCGGCTTATGCCCAATAAATACATTTAACATCTTATTTATCAAAAAAACACTCTCTCAGGATGCTTTTTTTATTGGTGATACTTTACATAATAGTATTTATATTTTAATAATAATCAATAAAAACAATTAAAATCCAGGATATCCTCAATAAATTCATGAGTATCTAAATTAAAACCGCCTTTGTGGGCGGTTTTTTTTTGCCGTACCTCTAGAGAGATACATTCAGTAATTTTTGATTTCTAAACAAATCGATTTATTTTCACAGGGTTAGTATGATCATTTAATCCTCAAAATAAAAAATTGAAGACCAAAAAAGTTGTCCTATTAATCCTCTCTCTCATGGGTTTTAGTTGTGAGGACAAGCTTGATTATGATTCAGAAATAGAAATTATAGATAGAATTGAACCAAAAAACATCAACCCAAAAATATACTTGGACGACAATCAAATAACCGTGAGGTGTCCCGAGGCAAATCTTGAGGAAAAGGGAACGGTCAACGGAAGAGCATACACTGTGGTGAGTGAGGAAAAATTAAGACAAATGCTGGCCAATGGTGAGGCGGTAGATTATGTTTGTACATCGCAAGTAAAAAACATGAGTTCATTGTTTAAAGACAATAAATCATTTGATCAAGACCTGTCGAGCTGGGATACTTCCAATGTGACGAATATGCGAAGAATGTTTTTTAATGCCCGTTCATTCAATAAAGATATTGGATATTGGGACACGTCTAAGGTGACCGATATGCGGGGGATGTTTACCTACGCTCACTCATTTAATCAAGATATTGGCGATTGGGATACCTCAAATGTTATTTTTATGAGCAGCATGTTTGAATATGCCGAATTATTTAACCAAGATTTATCTCGATGGTGTGTCTCCAAAATCAAAGTTAAAGCGGAGCACTTCTCGGTAAGCTCTGCACTGACCAACAAACACCACCCCATTTGGGGAACTTGTCCCTAGTGACTGCTTCACTACTAGACTTACTTATAACCTTATTGGATCACAATCAGATCAATTCGCGATTGCCTGGAGCTATTGAAAGGTATATTGACCTTCCCCCAACGAAACTTCGATATGATCCTCCGAATTACTATTTACGGTAACATTACCATCAAAGCTGACTCCGGCCAGAGCTCTTCCTTTAAGTTTAAGGGTAGCCCCTTCGGTAATGACAACACCTTTGGATCCATTGACATAAATCGTTATAGGATTATCCGACTCAAAGCCAATGCCATTGTTCAAAAAACTTGTTCCCGATTTTACAAAAAAAGAAGGGAGCGTATTGTCTTTTTTTCTCGCCCAACAAAGACTACCTGAAAAGGAGGAATCATCAAAGTTTACCACACTGTTTTCAGAGGTAATGAGGTAGTCGGTCACAGTACCCTGAGTGAATTTGATCCCTTCAAATTCTTCGGAGGAAAATTTTTGAAAAGTGGGTTTGGCCACCAGATGATTGTGAGGGAAAATAAGAGTGGTTAAAGATTTTTTGCCCTCATCATTGACCGAGTATACGGACTCCAGTCGGTTGTGTTCCGGGTATTCAGGATAACGGTCCGGAACTGCGGATTGAGATTTTTCGATATTTACGGCTTCGGGAGTTGAGACATAGTAAAAAGTAACCATTCCGGCAGGTAGGGAGGGATAATGATCTATAGGGGCAGTGTACTCCCTGAGGTTTTCAGTGTTAGTGATGTCGTTTTGACTTGCAGGATGCAGGTAATTTTTTACCTTATCCCCGGGATCAGCATCAACCTCATCAAAGAGAATAAAATACCCATTGGCATCGGTAGTGGTGTGGATCAAAATCAGGTTTCTGGAATGGTTTTTGAAACGAATGGCATCACCATCTTCCCCTTTGGCATAATCCAAGCCATCAGCCGTAAATCCCTCTACAATTCCTGCTCCGGTAAATCCATAATGGTTTTCTCCGTTAATGGTCAAAGTATTGTTGAGTTTGGCTTCCCGGGTGGGGGCGCCCAACCTTCCTCCGTTGACCAATAGGCGGTTGCCCAATCCGGAGAGTGAAAGTCCATTGACTTCATTGTGTGTATGCCACTCATTTTGGGACTTAATATTGTATAAAACCGCGTGCAATCCCGAAGCGCTGTCTTGTTTATCCCTGAAGAAAGCTCCTCCATTTTCATAGATTTGACTTGACGGCAGTACAGGGTCGGGAAGCTCTTTTTTTGGCAAAACATAGGTGAGGATATTTCCATCGGCAGCAACTCCATCAAGATACCACGCCGCATAGCCTGCAGCTTCATCATCAAAGTTTACCACCCTTCGGTACAGCATTGAATTGCCGATGGTCTCGGTGGGCAACATATCTCCAAATATGGCCAGTTCTTTGGCAGGATTAATACTGGAACCAAATTGCCAACGCATAAATTTTTGTATTCTTTCATTGTTGTAATACCTTCTGTCTATTCCGGTAAACTCAAGCACATCCATATA
>JAAZUX010000172.1 GCA_018623955.1 Flavobacteriaceae bacterium
CCTGGACTCCAAATGGTGGCTGATGTTCGGCTCGGTTGTCATCTCTTTGATCCTTTCTACTTTCTATTTGATTTTTGGGTGGAAAACTTATCTCTATGTTTTTACTGGAGCCATCTACAATCTTGGGGTAGGGTCATTAATCACCCTTTACTCCGGGGCATTCTTTAATGTTCCTGTCAAACTCAATGTCAAGGCCAAGGCCTTTACCAACACCAAGGCCTTCAGTTTGACGCAGTTGTTGTTTACATTTCCAAAACTGGGATTACCCATTTTGTTCTTTTTTATTCCCGATTTTTTTGTAGGTGGATATGCGGGTTGGATCACACTGATCGTAACCGGACTTCTGGGCGTTGTCTTGAGAAAGCTCGTCCTCAATCACATCGCTAAGATTTACCGCAACCGCAAATACAAAACCATTGAAGCATTCTCAAAAAATTAAGCTTATGATTAGCATTGAAAATCTCACCAAAACGTATGAAAATAAGGAAGTCCTAAACATTGATCAATTAAGCATCAAAAAAGGAGAAAGGTTTGGCCTGGTGGGCAATAACGGTGCCGGAAAAACAACCCTTTTTAATTTGATTTTGGATTTGGTCAAGCCCAATACCGGACAAGTACTTAACAACAATGTCCCTGTTCACCAAAGTGAAGACTGGAAAAAACATACTGCAGCCTTTATCGATGAAGGATTTTTAATCGGCTATCTCACACCCGAGGAATACTTTTATTTTGTTGGGGAGTTAAGGGGGCTCAATGAGTCTCAGGTGGACAGTTGGCTGGAGGAATTTGAAGTCTTTTTCAATGGTGAAGTCTTAGGCCAAAAAAAATACATTCGAAACCTTTCGAAAGGAAACCAAAAAAAGGTTGGTTTAGTGTCTGCTTTTTTGGGAAATCCCCAATGTGTGATATTGGATGAGCCTTTTGCTAATCTCGATCCCAGTTCCCAAATTCGATTTAAAGAAATTGTCAAAAAGCAAATTGAAAACCGCACCACTACTTTTTTGATTTCCAGTCATGATTTAAATCATGTTACTGAGGTTTGCGAAAGGATCGTTTTACTGGAAAAAGGATTGCCCATAAAAGATCTTACAACTGATTCGGATACCTTTACTCAATTGGAGTCCTATTTTAAGGTTTAGTTATACTAAATTAAATCTTTTAGAGTTATATAAATAAACGTTTTCCATTGAAAAAAGCAGTGCATTTTTTGGCGGCAGGAACAGGGATCATGCTTATTTTATGGGGCTGTTCTACCCAAAAAAACAAAATGCTCAACCGGGGATACCATTCCCTAAACACCCAATACAATGTACTTTTTAATGGAAAGGAAGCCTTCAAAGTGGGGCAATCCATTTTGGAGCAAGCCCACGATGACAACTTCTTCGAATTTTTACAGGTGGAGCCCATTGCCCTCAACGGGGAGCGCATGGACCAAACCACGATTGTGCCCGGTTTTGGTCGTGCTGAGGAAAAAGCCGTAAAAGCCATCCAAAAGCACTCCATGAACATCAATGGTATACAGCGCAACAACAAAATAGATGAAGCCTATTTACTTTTGGGCAAAGCCCGCTATTATGACCGACGTTTTTTCCCTGCCATGGAAGCCTTTAATTATTTATTGGAAAATTATGCTGATAGCAAAACCTATGTCGAAGGAAGAATATGGAGAGAAAAAACCAACATTAGATTGAGGAATAATGAGCTTGCGATAAAAAATCTCAGAAGTCTGGCCCGATCCATAACTCCAAGTAGTAAATTCCATAGCCCGGCCAACGCTGCCATATCCCAAGCCTTTATCAACATCAAACAACTGGATTCGGCGATTTACTACATCAGAAACGCTGCCCTGACTGCCAAAAACAACCGTGACAAAGGACGTTATTATTTCCTGTCCGGCCAGCTATACGAAAATCTCAAAAAACCTGATTCTGCCCTCTGGGCCTTTGAACAAGTCGTGGGACTCAAAAGAAAAACCCCCAGAAAATACTGGATCAATGCCCAGATCAAAAGACTACAAATCAGAAGTCGACGCGACAGCTTGGACCCCATGGAGTCCTATGAAAAACTCGCCAATAATTATGAAAACTACATTTTTGACCACTGGATCAATCGCGCCATAGGCATTCACTATTTTCAGCAACAGCAAGACAGCCTAGGAGAATACTACCTCGGTCAATCTTTAAAATCTGAAAATCTCGATTTACCCACCAAACAGGCCAATTACAGAGATCTGGCCAATTTCAATTTTGCCGGAGGCAATTACGTCCCTACAGGTGCCTATCTGGACAGTCTCCTCAACACATTGCCTGAAGAAACATTGATCAAAAGAAGGACACAAAGAGAAAGAGACAACCTCAACGCTGTAATCAAATACGAAAACATAGTACAAACCACAGACAGTCTGATCTATCTCAGCACACTGGACAAAGATGCTCAAATGGAGTACTTTCAAAAGTATATTGAAAAGAAAGAGGCCCAAGCAATGGCAAAATTTACTTCAGAAGAAAAGGGAATCTTTCCCTTTTTTGGCAGAGGTGCTCAAGCCAACACCTTTTATTTTTACAACCCCAAGCTGGTGGTTAAAGGTCAACAAAAATTCCTCTCTACATGGGGAGACCGACCCAATACAGACAATTGGGCGATTGCATCGGCCATCAGTTCAATTCGTGAGGAATCTCGCGGAGTCAAAGAAGAAAAACAGACAAAAAACGAAACTTTTTTTGTTGAGAAACCTGAGAATTATGTGAATGCATTGCCCCAGACCAAAATAGAAATCGACAGCATCAAAAAGCTAAACCAGAATGCCTATCTACAGTTGGGGATGATTTATAAAGAGAGTTTTAAAAACTACCCTCTGGCACAAGACCGATTGGAACATTTGCTTCGGCTCAATCTACCGGGAGAGATCGCAGCCTCTGCACTTTATCATCTCTATAAAATTGATGAAAACGGATGGCCTCAAAAAGCAAAGCAATACTACAACCGTATAGTACAAAACCATCCGGATTCGCCCTACGCCAAAATTCTTACCAACCCGGACGAATTTGGCCAGTCGGATCTCCAAACCCCGGAAAACGTTTATGAGAGTTTGTTCAAAATCTATCAAAAAGGAGATTTTGATCAATTGGAAGAAAAAGCGAAATCTTTTCGAGTACTGCTCAGCGGGACTGCTGTTCAGCCAAAATTCGACCTGTTGATGGCCAATTTTCAGGGCCGTTTAAATGGAAGACAGCAGTGGCAAAAAGAATTATTAAACATTTCACAAAAATATCCCGAATCCCCCGAGGCCGTCAAAGCCCTTGAGATGATCGGGCAAATAAAAGGGACCGATTCCATTAAAAAAGACAACATAATATATCTCAATTACAAATGGATTTTTACTTTTAAAGTCAAGGACACAGCTTCTCTAA
>JAAZUX010000014.1 GCA_018623955.1 Flavobacteriaceae bacterium
AATAATAGACGATAAGTATACCCGGTTTCCGTCTGATGGGGAACGCAGCTTTGGCGAAATCAATTACTCAGGTCGACTGACCGCAGATTATCAGCCCTCGGATAAGGATCTGTTTTCACTTGGGCTTTATGTTGGAAAAAGAACCAAAGAACGAACTGCCGATATTGTCTATTATAATAATTATGCCATCACTGATAAAATTGACTACCAGTTTCAATATTACAATGAGAACCTGAGAATCAGAAAAAGTGATTTTGTTCTGGGGAGTTTGGATTACGATCATCGTTTTGAAAATTCAGCTCAGCTCAACACTTCCATTCTTTATGAATACACTCTTTTGGGAGGACCTACTACCAACCGAAATTTGGGTCACCCCGACAATACAATTGTCTATCAAGATGAATATAATACCAACGAAAATCCGCTCTACGGTATGCGGATCAATCTAGATTATACTTTCAAGCCTTTGAGCATCGGCACCCTTAAAATGGGTTACCAATACAGGAATCTAGATCATACCGGAGATTTTCTCTATGAGCGAAAAAACAATGAATCACTACTTTTTGAGTTGGTCCCTGAGTTTTCGAGTGAAGTAAATCTAAAACGATCCATACATTCGGCTTATTTTCAACATAATATCCCCTTTGAAAAATGGAATTTTGCCGCAGGCTTGCGCATAGAAAATATGGATCGGAACTTGTCTTTAAAAGACAAAACCGGGCAATTGGATGAAAGCTTCACATTGAATTTTACCAAGCTTTTCCCTTCTGCCAGTATTCATTACCAACTGAAGGAAAATCTTTCAATTAACATGGCTTACAGCAAAAGAATAGAACGCACCACTACCTTTAAAATGAACCCCTTTCCTGAAAGAGAACACTCAGAAACCCTTGAACAAGGGGACCCCACCTTGCATCCTGAGTTGATTGACCAAGTGGAACTGGGTATGAGTTATAAAAATAAAAAAGGCAACCGTTTGATTTCAAGCTTTTACTTTCGCAATGTAAATCATTTGATCAACAGGGTTAATACCATTTATAATGATACCATTTTGAACCGTATCTACTCCAACGTAGGCAATGCAAAGGTGATCGGCAGAGAAATGACAGCAGAATATAATTTGGGTAAAAAATTTAAAATCTTAGCCTCAAGTAACTTTTATTACAATATCATTCAAGGATCATTTGACGGTCATACTGTCAATACAGATGCATATGCCTACAACTTAAACTTTAACAGTACTTATCGTTTTTCGGATACGGCTTTTGCTCAGTTTACCTTGAATTATATTTCCAGCCTCATTACTGCTCAGGGAAAAGATTCTGAATACTATTCCCCTAATTTAACCCTAGTCAGGCGTTTTTGGAACAATCAATTGACCGCCTCTCTCCAATGGAAAAATATTGATATGGGGCTGCTGAACACCAATGAACAAAGGATTACCACCAGTAGAAGCGGTGAATTTTACACCACCACCAACTACTTTTACGAGGTGGATATGATCCTGCTCAGCCTAAGTTATAACTTCAACAACCGAAAAAACACTGCCAAGTTCATCGATAGTGAATTTGGAAAAAGGGAGTTCTAAATTTTGTGTGAGCCATCGCAAAAAGGCATGTCTTTGGATTTGGTACACCCACAAAGGGGGAATCTGTTTCCGTGTTTTATAGGGTTACCCTCTAAATCGGTGAGGTTCACCTTGCCTTCCACGACAATCTGTCCTTTGGCTTTTCGATAAATTTTTGGGGTTCGTTCTTCATTTGTTTTGGATGCCATTTTTTTAATGATTACCAATTAAATAATCCATCCTTCTGTTGACCAAATCATTGGGTTTGTCATGCCAATCGGACGGAAAAATTTCTTTGGATAAATTAAATTTCAGTTTAGGTTTTAAGCTTTTGATTAGGGCTAAGCTGTTGAGAATGAGATTGGCCTGTGTCTCTGACTTGGTATTTTTTAACAATGCCTCAATGATTTTATGATCAAAAGATTCTTGATTCAACAAAAGGTATTCCATGGCTCGCGCCCGGACTAAGTATTCGTTGTCCTGGTGCAACAAGTTTTTGATTTGCGGCACCAATTTTTTTGCCTTTTCTCCAAAAGAAGTACATACCACCAAGCCCCAATATCTTTTCCAAGGATTGTCGTCGGTCAAGGCTTTTATTATTTGTACTTGAACTGCATCAAAGCTTGACAAATTTAGGTCTGCAACAGCCATCAACTCCTTGATTTCCTCCTGATTTTTTTGTCCAAAAGCTGCGGGATTTTCGATTGCATGCTCTAACAAATAAGGTTCGGGATAAAAACTGAGATCTGGCAAGGCAGCGAGTTTTTCCTGCAATTGCTTCCTCATCATAATCAAAATTTCCTGATGTTCAGGACTTCCCGAAAGGTCATTGACTTCGTGGGGGTCTTGTTCTAAATCGTAAAGTCCCTCAGGGCTTTTCGGTTCAAAAAATTGGCGTTGTTGGCTGTTGAGCTTGTCCGCATTGTAAAGCGCATCCCACTCCTGATAGGCCAGCATTTTGTAACGGTAAAAATTAAATAAAGCATCCTGGTTAAAGGGTTGGTAATTTCTTATGTACTTGTATTTCCCAACCCTCAGGGTTCTGACCAAATCATATTTCTCATCGAAACGGTCAGCGTAACCAAAAGTTGTATTCTTTTTTTTGACTTCTGAAGCTTCCGAAAACTCTCCTGAAAGAGCTGTTCCATCGATACCTTTGGGAGGAGAAATCCCTGCTAAAGAAAGTACTGTAGGGGCCAAATCGACAAACTCAACAAAGGTCTCTGACCTCGACCCTTTTCGGTGATGAAAAAGGTGTTCCCATTTTTCCGGGACATAAACCACCATAGGAACCCGCAGTCCACTTTCATAGGCATATCCTTTGCTTCTGGGCAGTACTCCTCCATGATCCCCAAAATAAAAAATGATGGTGTCCTCCATAAGTCCTTGTTGCTCCAGATCAGCGATGAATTCTCCCATCAGTTGGTCTGCCAAAATATGTCTGTTCTGAAAATGATAGTAAGAATACCGGAAGGTTTTGGTGTCGGGGTGATAGGGAAAAACCTTGATGTTTTCCAATTCTTGGTCAGGAGTGTTATCAATTTTCTTTTGATCAAAATGTAGATTCCCTTCATGGGTCACCGTATGATTTTGCACATGAAAAAAGGGCTGGCCCGGCTTTCTGTTTTTGTAGCTTGCTTTTTTGGAAGACTCATCCCATACGCCCTCGGGCAGTATAAAATTATAATCCTGTTTGTGACTGTTGGTGGTATAATACCCCGCCTGTTTGAGGTAAAACGGGAATGGCATCAGCCCCTGAGGAAGGGGAACATGTTGGGCTCTTCGGTGGAACTGAGTGAATATTCTGGGGGCATAGCAACCGGTAATCAGGGTACTTCGCGCCACAGAGCAGACCGGTGCATTGGAAAAAGCATTGTCAAAAACAATCCCCTCTTTTGCTAATTTCTCTATCGCAGGCATGGCTACGCCATCTTGATCGTACAATTTCATGTGGTGAGGAGCGTTGTCCTCGGTGGTCAACCAAACGATATTGGGATAAGATTGTTCTTTTGGATTACATGCTGAATAGATTAGCAACAATCCCAATAAAAGTGAAATACGCATGGATTACAGTTGAGAGTATGGCAGAGCGGTTAAAAAAGCGCGTGTGATGGAAGAGCAACAACTTTCTTTATAAGCCGGGTCGCTTTTCAATTTTGTCCAAGTAGGATGATCAAAAAACTGTCCCCAGTTTTCATTACGCTCTTCCAAGCTTTCATAAGCAAGCATATAAGTTAAACAAGGCATTCGATCTCCAGCGATTTTATCCCCAAAAAAAACAGATCCAAAATCCAACTGTTCAAATAACTCCAGTTCTCCCTCGTTGAACATATTGACTTTCCTTCGGTAAGCATCTTCCGAGTGACTTTCATAGGTACGCAGTTCAAAGAAGCGATTTTTATCATCGGGTTTGACCATTTTGGGCATTCCGTCAAAAGCCATGTAAAGAGAAGTCTCATATCGATTGAAAATGGGCTTGTTCACTGGACTGAGTTCGGCTGAAGCTTTCTGGATCTTCGCATCGGAGGCCATTAGGGAACGTGCTTTCCGATAGGTCTCCATATCGGCAAAAGGAATGAAAACATAAATCTTTCTGGGCAGATCTTCTGAAACCTCCTGGAACACTCCTATATTATTGATTCCCTTTTGATTGAGTATGGGAATGAAATGATCCTCAAAATAGGTATTGAAGTTTTTAAAATTGGAATATTGAAAAAGCTCGTAAGTTCTGATTTCATAGACTTCATTTTGTGCAAAAAGATTAAGACAACCTATTAGTGCCATTGAAAGGAATATTTTTTTCATATCTAACTGTTTATTAGCTGTAAATATAATTTTTTTGGTTTTGGGTGGTATGGCTAAAATTTGGTCCTTTAAGTAAAACATGAAAAACCTTTTTTGTAAAAAGTTGCTTTTTTTGAGCAAAAATGAACAAAAAAGAGCAAAATATGTTTAAAAAAGGGCAAAATTGAGCATTTTTAAGTTTGTTGAATTTGTCGATCTATCTTATCTGCCAATTGAAAATCCAAGTCTGAAATGGCATTTTGATCGTGAGTCCACAATTCCAAGCTAACGGTATTGTAAAGATTAATTATTTTGGGATGATGATTCATCGACTCCGCTATTTGTCCGACAGCGTTGATGAATTTTAAAGCTTCTTTAAAATCTTGAAATTGGAAGGTTTTAACTAATTTACTTGAGTTTTGTTCCCATTTATTTTGCATTGCAAGGCATTTATAATAATAAATTTAACTAAAGTAAAATGAAAAAAGCTGTTCACTCCTTTTTATTTCTATTGATTTTTATGGTTATATCCTGTCGTCAGGAAGCAAAATCGGCTGCTCCCAATATCATTTATGTTTTGGCAGACGATTTGGGTTATGGCGACTTGGGAGCATTCAATCGGGAGGGGAAAATCAAAACGCCTCATCTGGATCAAATGGCCCAACAAGGGATGATTTTTACAGATGCACATACTTCCTCCTCGGTTTGTACCCCCACCCGATACGGTATATTAACGGGTAGGTACAACTGGCGCAGTCCCCTTAAAAGAGGGGTTCTGATTGGCACTTCCCGGGCTTTGATCCCACAAGACAGAACTACTGTGCCCTCTTTTTTAAAATCCAATGGTTACCATACCGCTTTTATTGGCAAGTGGCACTTGGGCTGGGATTGGGCTTTAAAGGATAATGCTTTTCAAAATACAACCATTAAGGATGGTGAGATTTTTGAGAAAATTGATTTTTCAAAAAAGATCACCAAGAGTCCCAATGGCTTGGGATTTGATTATGCCTATGGACATTGCGGTTCGCTGGACATGCCACCCTACGTCTATGTAGAAAATGAAAAGATTAGTGCTCCTGTTCAGAATATCACGGCAAGAAAAGGGGATTATCACTGGTGGAGGAAAGGACCCACGGCCGATGACTTTGACCATGAGAGGGTTACTCCTCACCTATTTGATAAAGCAGAGGCTTATGTCACCCAGATGAATGAAAAAGAAAAACCCTTTTTCTTGTACTTGCCTTTGCCCTCTCCCCATACCCCAATCTTGCCCACCGGGGAATGGAAGGGAAAGAGTGGCTTGAATCCTTATGCGGATTTTGTGATGCAGATCGACCATCGCATGGGGAAACTCAATGGATTATTAGATGAATTGGGAATCTCAGAGAATACTATTGTCATTTTTACCAGTGATAACGGATGCTCTCCTGAGGCGAAATTTGATGTCTTGGCAGAAAAAGGCCACGACCCCAGTGGAGTATTTAGGGGACACAAGGCCGATATTTTTGAGGGAGGTCATCGGGTTCCTTTTATTGTGAAATGGCCTCGGAAAATTAAAGCGGGTTCGGTTTCCCATAAAACCATTTGTACCACCGATTTCCTTGCTACCTGTGCGGACATTCTTGGGAAAACCCTCAAGGATGAAGAGGGAGAAGACAGTTTTTCTATGATGCCATTATTTTTGGAAGAAACAAAAAATCAATACAAAAGAAGTTTTACCATACACCACTCCATCAATGGAAGTTTTGCCATCAGAAAAGGGGATTTTAAGTTCATTTTTTGTCCCGGATCGGGAGGCTGGAGTTTTCCGCAGCCCTCGAAAAAAGAAACCCAAGGGTTGCCAAAATTTCAACTTTACAATCTGAAAGAGGATCCGGGAGAAATAAATAACCTCTACGGTCAACACCCAAAAATAGAACATGAACTGATCTTTCTATTTAAAGAAGCCATCCAAAAAGGGAGAACTACCAAAGGGATTCCTCAGAAAAATTTCAGCACTCATTTCTCTACCAAAAAATGGGAGCCTTTGGCTGTGTTTGAAGGGGAGTAAATCGAACTACCAATTGATCCAATAGGTCAACTTTAGATTGATGGATCTGAATTTGGGTCTCAGCTTATCTTTTGTAAAATAATTGTCATTATAAACCAGATAAAGGTCAGACAAGGGAGCAAACCTCCATTGCAATCGCGAGTTGATCCCCAGATTATCCCGCTGATTACTGAATTGTATTAAAGTATTCCAAAAAAGTTTTTTACTGAGGGTTACCTCCGTTTTGGAGGTCATCAGCAAAATGTCTGCACTCGAATAGGGCTTGGGAAAACGTAAACTATCGTATTGAAAAGATAAACCAAAATTCACCCAAGGTTGAATCCTGAACCCAAATTCTGCGCCAAAGGATCTGATGCTCCCGTTGTAAAACTGTCCCAAAGTCGATTCCAATTCGTAGGTAAACAATTGTGCTCTATTTGACTCATAATTGAGTTCTAAGGAGGTAAAATTGTACCCCTTTCCTCCTGGGAGCTGTTCAGCGCCACTTTTCCTTGAGGGATTAAAAGGTTGATTGAGATAAACATGATTATTGATCAGATAGGCATAGGCTGTGGCTTGGTTTCTGAATGCTGTTTCTAAACTGAGGCGATAAAAATGATCTGTCTTTTTGTAATCCAAAGTGGGTTTCCAAAAGTTGACCACTACCACCATCAGTTCATGGGTATTGAAAATCCCCTTCGAAGGATAAAAAATTCTCTTGACAGCCTGACCGGCCTTAAAAATATCTGTTCTGGGTACAAAGCCCAAATCCGCTCTAAAATCTTGGTCAACATAGGTAATGTCACCAATAAAAACCCATTTTCTAAGATTGTAAAACAGATTGGCTTGGGTAGAGAAATTCCCTTGCTAATCATCGAGTTGAAAAGATTTGTTAACGTAAAAACGTCCGGTGATCTTGTTGTCGGCAGAGGCAAGGTTATATTCCAGTCCCATGACTCGGTTGTAAGTGTCATTTTCTGTTAGAAAGGATTTATTACCAAAAGATTGACGGTTGACCCAAAAAGCACTGAGACTGGATCGTTTGCCTGTTTTTCTTTGGAGGGCCACCATCATATTGTTGTTGGAAGCAATTTCGTTGGCCTGGTCTTGTGCTGTTTGAATATTTAATAAGCCCAGACGCCAGTTTTGATTGATTTTTCCACTCAAACGCACTCCTCCAAGAATGTCATTTTGAATGAGATCCCCTGCCTTATTTTTGGACAAGCCAATCCTTCTGGAAAAAAAGGGCCTGGCCTCCTCAAAAGTGTTGCCATAGTTTTCAAAAAGGTCGCTGTTGTCGATAAAAAATTGTCTTTTCTCAGGAAGTTGTAATTCAAATCGGGTAAGGTTGGTAAAGACATCATCGACCTCAACATTAGAAAAATCGGGGTTAATGGTCAGGTCTAGATTCATCCCATCACCAATGGCCAGTTTGGCATCCCCTCCAAATTTATAATCCCAATGGTTTTGGTTGTTTCGAAAGTTTTTATTCCATAATATATTGGAATAGGGGATGAGGGAAATGGGGGTTTTTGATTTTCCAAGCGGTTTTTCAAAACGAAGTTCTCCCATAAAAGCCAAGTTGGAAAGCATTTGATTTTGGGGAACCTTCACCCATGAGCTTTGCTCGTTGCTTTGAATGTTCCATCGATAAGGCCTGAACCTCCACCGCGTGCTACCCTCTACAAATTTTAGGGAACTGAAGGGAATGGCAATCTCAACCGTAAAATAATTGTGAAATTGTTGGGTTTCTGCGTTCCATTTGATGTCCCAGGTATTGTTGAAAGTTTCTCCTCCATCAGATACCAGCCCCTCCCTTCGCACCCCATAGGGTGTTACCCCAAAAAAAAGGCGGTTGTCCCATCACTGAAGGTGTCAAAGAGCAAAGAAATATTATCATTGGCCAAGGCATTAAAGTCTCTTTTCAAAGAGGAAACCACATGGTCGTTGTGTTCCGTAAAAGCTTTCACTCCAACATAGAGTGTAGTTTGGGAGTAAATGACCTTAAAAGTGGTTTGGTATTTTGCCGGTAGGGAATCGGTCGGAAAAAATTGCATAAAATTTCCTTCCTCGGTTGCGGAGTCCCAGACTTCCTCATTCAGATTTCCGTCAATATTGATTTCCTTTTCAATGTATTTGGCTTCGATACGCTTTGGAGCTTGTGCCAGGACAATATTGGCAAGAAAAATTCCTAAGCATGCTTGAAAGATTAAGAATTTTAACCCAAAATAATTCCCCACAACAGTCTATAATTTAAATCCAAAACAAAATTACCCCTTGTGAACCAAAATAATAAAGGTGGACGGGATTGGTGGAAAGAAGAAGCATCAAACCCCCGCTGATCAAAGGCTTTCCAAAGCATTCAATTCACAAATACCGCTATTGATTTTGGAAGGCATGTTGTAGGAGTTTTCTACAACTAAGCTTAATTTATTTTTCCGTCCAAGGGAAAAAAGTGCCTAAAGTACAATACCTCAAACTGTATTGAACGATATTAATTTTACGGTTTACTCTTTTTTATTCCACCGTTTTTTGAGGTAGTGGGCCGCCATTTTGGGTTTACGATCCCTGGTAAAAACACCCTTGTAGTTGATTCCTCCAAAACGAATGATTCCCTGTGAGGTTTTGAAATCTGCAAAGGCCCAAATGTGCATTCCGGTAACAAAATCTTTGGTATCGGCTACATCAAGATAGGCTTTGATGAATTCTTTCTGGTATTCCTCTGTAAACATTTCGGGTTGCTCGGCATGCATTCCCGGAAAGGTGTCCACCCCAAACTCTGAGACGATAATAGGTTTTTTGAGGGCGGCATACAGTCCATCTATCTCCTGATTGAGTACGGCTGCACCCTTATCTATTTCGCCCGACTGTGCATACCACCCCCAATAACGGTTGATGCAAACTACATCTGCCAATCCGATCCACTCAACCGGCCCTCCCATTACGCCTACCAATGTAGTCAGTCGGGTGTCATCCAAAGCCTTTATATGATCGAATAATTCTTTAAATGCAACAATGGAATTGGGATCGGTGGGTTCTCCCCCTTCTGGCGAAAGGTTCATCTTCTCCGGAAAAGGTTCATTGGCCACGCACCACATGACGACCGATGGGTGATTCTTGTCCCGATAATACAGTTCTTCCAAATATTGCTTACACATTCTTTGACGCTCTGCCAGGTCGTCCTGGTCTCCGTGAAAGAATAATCCTACCGCAGGGATTTCGTCAATTATCAATATGCCTTCGCGGTCTGCCATTCGGTAATACTCCTCGTCGTAGGGATAGTGAGATGTCCTGAAAGAGTTGGCCCCAATCCATTTGAGCAATGCGTAATCTTTAACGATAACAGGGTTGGCCACCCCTCTGCCGAAAATGGGAAAATCTTCATGTTTGCCAAAACCCTTTAGAAAAACAGGTTTTCCATTGAGGAGAATGGATTTTTCGTTTACCGATATGGTTCTGATACCCACCGGTAGCTCATAGTGATCCAAAACGGTTTGCTTATCCTTGATGTCCACCTTGAGATCATACAAAAATGGATTTTCTAAGGACCATAGCTCTACGTTGGGAACATCGATTTCTACCACTGCCTTGCCTTTAGAAAATTTAAAGGATTTGGTGAGTGGGCGACTCCCTCCCACCAGCGTGATTTCACCGGATTTTGCTGTTCCGATTTTTTCGATTTCAATCGAAATTTTCCCTACGGTATTTTTAAAATCGGTTTTTACGGTAATGTCTTTGATTTTGGCTTTTTTGGGAAGGGTGTAAAGCCATACTTTTCTGTTGATCCCAGCATAAGGGAAAAAGTCAAA
>JAAZUX010000173.1 GCA_018623955.1 Flavobacteriaceae bacterium
CTCTAAAAAACGCCTTGATCGACAGTTGCCAAAATTTTAATATTGTCATTCTTTTTTTTTAAAATAACTTTACAAACAAAAAAAACGCTATGCCAGAGATGTACCCTTTGGTGATCTCAAAGATCACCAAAAATACTACAAATGCAGTCTTGATCTCTTTTGAGGTTCCTGAGACGGAAAAAGAAAGGTTTCGATTTGAAGCGGGGCAATACCTGACTCTCGAAACAAAGATAAACGAAAAATTAGTAAGACGCTCCTATTCCATTTGTAGTGGTATCGACGAAGGGCTTCAGGTGGGCATCAAAGAAGTTCCAGAAGGTGTTTTTTCTACCTATGCCAATCGATCGTTGCATGAAGATGACCTGATGATGGTAGCCCCTCCCGATGGTCGGTTTCGATATTTGTCCTCTGATCAAGCCCAAACACTGGTCGGGTTTGCTGCAGGAAGTGGGATTACTCCTATAATGTCGATTCTAAAAACATCACTTTTGGATCATCCCGAGAATCGTTTTCATTTGGTTTATGGCAATAAAACACCCGAGGACAGTATGTTTTACAATGAGTTAAAGGATTTAGAAAAAGCCTTTGATGGTCGTCTTTCCGTACAGTGGGTGTTCAGTCGAGCGAATTTAGAAGGAAGTCATTTTGGGCGGGTTGAAGCCAATGTAATCAATGGTGCCTTAAAGCTCATAGGAGACACTGCGGATAAATTCTACCTGTGTGGACCTGAAAGTATGATTGAAACCGCATCGGATATTTTGTATTCCAATGGTGTGGAAAAAGAAGCTGTTCTGTTTGAATTGTTCAGCTCATCAAACAAAACAGAAGAGATCGAAGGCATGGCCGAAGGGGCTTCGTTAGAAATCACCTATGACGAACTGACACATAAAATCCAAAACACTGCGGGTAAAAGTGTGTTGGATGCTGCCCTTCAAAATAAGCTGGATGTTCCTTACTCTTGTCAAGGAGGTGTTTGCTCTAGCTGTATAGCAAGGATCAAATCGGGAACGGCAGTAATGGCGACCAATCAAATTCTAACCGATGAAGAAATTGAAGAAGGATTGATTTTAACCTGTCAAGCACATGCCACCAGTAGTCATTTGGCGGTAGATTACGATGATGTTTAAGGAATCAGGACTTTAACAGTTCTAGGGCTTTTTCGATCACCGTTTTAGGATCC
This sequence comes from Flavobacteriaceae bacterium, assembly GCA_018623955.1. The sequence continues at coordinate 1,181 of JAAZUX010000173.1, forward strand.
ATGGATCTGAAAGCGTCCTGATAGCCTTCAGGAATGCGATTTCCATAAACAGAGGTGGGTATCAAAGGATATTGGCTTCTGTCCAAAGTGAGGGCGTGATCCAAGGGTTGATTGAAAGGGGAAAAGCCACAAAAAGGATGGGTCATTCCCCACAGGGTAAGCACCTTGGTCCCGGCGTTGGCGGCCATATGCCCATTGGCAGAATCCATAGAAATCATCAAGTCCAAATAGGCCATAAGATCCAATTGTTCTTTGAGCTTAATTTTTCCAACAATGCTGTAAACATTTGTGTAGGCTTTTTGCCACACTTCTAGATGTTCTTCTTCATTTTTCCCGGCACCAAAAAGAAAAATCTGATGATCTTTCTGCAAAAAATTAATGACCTGTTGCATCAAGTCCAAAGGGTAGGTTTTTCCCGAATGAGCTGCATAAGGGGCAATACCTATCCATTTTTTTTCACTGCTCTGATATAATGTTAACAAAGACTTGGGGAGGTCTCTTTTTTCGGTAAACTCGTGTAGATCAAATGAAATGGGGAAACCCAGTTTTCGAAAAACATCTGCATAGCGATAGCTCGTGGGAGTTAGTGGTTGAAACTTTTTGTTTTTCGGACGCGTAAGTGCTTTTTTTTCTGATCGCCCTTTATCAATGGCCTTTACTTTGTAACCATACAGTACAAAAAACAAAAAGAGCAGGTGGGTTCGTAAAACACTGTGCAAGTCCGCAACCGCAGAAAAAGGAATGGTTTTGAGTTCTTGGAACAAAGTCCAAAGGCCTTTGATCCCATTGTGACGACCATTGAAATCTGTGGGATAGAAATTAAAGTTTTTAAACTCCTGAAAAAGTGGAGCGACATAGGGTCGGCTGACAAAAGTTATTTTGAGACCCGGATAGGTTTTATAAAGACAACGAATCACCGGAACTGTCATGGCTACGTCTCCCAATGCAGAAAATCGAATCAACAACAGGTGAGGATCTTTCATGAATGGCTAGGATTTGTCCTTGTACAAAATGGGGTTGGTGTCCTCGTCATTGTACATTTTCATTTGTTTGTAAACCTTCATGTATTTTGACCCGCTTGCGATGTCTTTGAGGAGGTCATCAATCGAGGAACCTAAATCCTCTCTTTGGGTGAGCAATACTTGAAGCTTGGCGTTACATTTTTCACGATGGGATTCACCGGCTTCCTTTCGGTTGGCTTCTTCTTCCATGTGATAAATCTTCAATTCCAAAATGGACAAACGATCCAATGCCCATGCAGGGCTTTCCGAGTTTATTGTGGCTCCCTTTTGGACCTCTACGTCTTTGAACTGATTAAGAAAAAAACTGTCGATGTATTCTACCGTATCCGTTCTGTCTTGGTTGGAAGCGTCGATTAACCTTTTGAGTTTCATGCCCTCAACAGGGTCGATCTCAGGGTCTCTGATGAGGTCTTCATAGTGCCATTGAACGGTGTCAATCCAGTTTTTTCTATAGAGTAAATGCTCTAATGAATCGGCTGGATAAGGGTTTTCAAAAGCTTGATTCACCTGATCTATCAGGTGGTATTTATCAATGCTCTCTTTGAAAATTTTAATGGAATGTCGACTGGTAGAATGTTGGCTCATGTCTGTAATTTTCATTGGTGCGAAGATACAATTTGATCGGCAATTCTTCCAGTTTCAAAAAGGCAATTCTAAAGATATGATCCCATGATCGAAAAGTTTGAAGATCAGAATGGCCAAAATTAATACCGTAAAAAAAATGTTTTTTAAAGAGTCCGATTTGATGTTTTCGAGAAATCCGCCAAAAAAATACGCTACAGGAACAAAACTGATAAACCAGCGATCATCAGTGGTTTGCAGTCCTAATAGGCCGTAAGTAATGCTGAAGATTAGCCAAAACGACATATAAAGAAATCCTGAAAAAAGCTCAGGGTAGGAAAATTTTCTATAACCCCTTGGCAACTGCACGGTACAAATCACCGCAGATATGAGCAAGCTGCTCAACCAGATTAAATCACCATTGGAAAGCAAATGGATTTTCAACAGTTGGGTCTGAACCGGAGGATTTATTAAAGCAAAGGTTTCGGTGGGCAAGATCACCGAAAGGCTATTGAATGTAAAAGGAATGATTAAAACCGGCAGGACTAAAGCCAAAACATGTTTGATGTCATTTAATCCTCTTTGGAAAAGAATTATGAGGGGAATCAAATAAAATATCGAAAAAAAATAGTTGAATTGTAC
>JAAZUX010000174.1 GCA_018623955.1 Flavobacteriaceae bacterium
AAAGTCAAAAGCCTAAACCTCGAAAAAGAAGAAAGCTATAGCGGCCTACTCAAGGGGATCAAAGGACAATATTTGATTTTTGAAGATCAAACGGTCTTTAATATTCGTTCTAACGAGGGAACGGTGGTGGAAATGACCATTAACTAATTTTCCCTAATAAAGTCTAAAATCTTTTTGTATTCTTTCACATTGAATCCGTGGTCTTCATTGTTTCCGACGACTTTGTTTCCCTGATTTTTTAAGAAGTCAATCTACGGTTTTTGAAGATTGACTCAGGAGTTGATTGAGCGTTTTCAGTTCCTCCGGTTTGAGGTAACGCCATTTTCCGACTTTTACATCCAATTTTACATTCATGATCCTTACCCTTTTGAGTGCTGTTACCCTATAATCCAAATGTTCACACATCCGCCGAATTTGTCGGTTCAAGCCTTGGGTCAAGATGATCCTGAATTGGTTTTTATGGGTTTGTTTGACATAGCACTTTTTGGTAAGGGTATCCAAAATGGGAACACCATTGCTCATTTTGTGAATAAAATCTTGGGTGATAGGTTTATTGACCGTAACAATATATTCTTTTTCGTGATGGTTTCGGGCGCGAAGGATCTTATTGACAATATCACCGTCGTTGGTCAAAAAAATCAATCCCTCACTGGGTTTGTCCAGTCTTCCGACGGGAAAAATCCTTTTAGGATAATTGATAAAGTCAATGATGTTGTCTTTTTCCACTCGGGTGTCCGTAGTACAAACAATTCCTTTGGGTTTATTGAAAGCCAGATAGACGTTTTTGTTTTTGGGTTGGTTCAACAACTCACCATTTACGGTAATCTTGTCATCGGGACTGACTTTGATCCCCATTTCTGCTTTTTTGCCATTGACCAAAACTCTTCCGGCATCAATTAACCGATCGGCTTCTCTGCGGGAGCAATAGCCAATTTCACTCAGGTATTTATTAAGGCGGGTAAGGGAGGGTTTTTCCATCTTATAATTTGATTTCTTCACCCCATTGTAAATCGAATTTTTTCCTGAACATCCAAACCAACAAATAGAGCAGTGGAGTATCCAAAGCGGCCACAATGATTTTAAAAATAAATCCGGACAATACCAGTCCAACGAACAAATCCCAAGGTAAAATTCCAAAGAGGGAAAGCAACAATACAACGGAAAAAGTGTCCAAAAACTGTGAGGCAAAAGTCGAAAAGTTATTTCGCAACCACAGCATTTTACCATGGGTCAATTTTTTCCAAAAATGATAAATCCTGATGTCAACAAACTGGGCCAGCAGGTAGGCGATCATCGAGGCCAAAACGGCCAGAGGGGAAAGGGAAAATACTTGGGTGAAAGTGGCATCGTCAACCGGAGAGCTTTCCATAGCGGGAACATAATCGGCCATGAGCAATATTCCCATCGAAAAGAATGAGGCAAAGATCCCGGCAGTTACTACCCGGTTGGCCGCTTTTTTCCCATAGATTTCCGAAATCAAATCGGTAATCAAAAAGGTAAGGGGATAGGGCAATATACCCACAGACAACTCGAACAAACGACTGCCAAAAATTTCCCCATCAAAGGGATACCAATAAAAAAATTTTTGAAAAATAAGATTAGACACCACCAGTGAGGTAATGAATAAGGCAGCGAGATACAAATAGATCTTGGCTGCCAGTTGCCGTTGATGTGGATTCATTTATTCCATTTTTATCGAATAAGGAATTCGGGTTTGAATTCCTTCCAGTCGGCTAAGTTCGATAAATTCTGCGGTATATTTTTCCAAGGGGTGCTGTAATAACTTGGCTTGGGCTTGCGAAAAAGCACCCAACAACATGCTTTCGAAATCTTCCTCGTATTTGGGATAATCCACCAAATTGTATTTGTCTAATTCTGCCAACTCTGCCGCTGCTGCAATGGCTTCTTGTAATCCACCCAGTGTGTCTACCAATCCAATTTCAACGGCGTCTTTACCTGACCAAACCCTGCCCTGAGCGATCTCCTCGACCGTTTCCATACTGAGTGATCTTCCCTCCGCAACTCGAGATTTGAAAGTATGGTATATTTTTTCTATTGAGGATGTGGTACTTTTTTTAAATCCCTTACTTATGGGTTCAAAAACACTGTACCCCATTGCATTTTCGTGAGTAGTCACCTGTTCTGCGTTGATCCCAATTTTGTCAGTCATACCTCTGATGTTAGGAAAGGCAGCCAATACGCCAATGGATCCTGTAATGGTCATGGGGTCTGCAAAAATTCTATCGGCCAAACTAGCAATATAATAGCCTCCCGATGCGGCGACGTTACCCATTGAAACCACCAGTGGCTTTTCACCTTTTAGGGCTCTGGAGGCGTTGAGTATGATTTCGGAGGTCAAAGCATCTCCTCCGGGAGAGTCTACCCGTAGCACTACTGCTTTGATTTTTTTGCTTTCCAATATTTCATCAAAGGCTTTGTTAATGGCATCTTTTCCAATGATGTCCTCAGATCCTTCTGTATTGAATATTGGACCTTGGGCATATACGATAGCAATACGGTCGGTGATTTCTTTGTCATACTCTTGAATCTGTACGTTGATTTCCCCAATATCTACGCCTTCCAAATCCTCTTTTGAATCAATTTTCAGGGCTGCTTTGATTTTATTTTCGAAATCATCTTCATAAACCAAACCATCGATCATGCCCTGAGCCAAAGCCTCTTCGGCATCATTTATCACCAGGTCGTCGACCAGTGCATCGAGTGTGGCGGGAGCTATACCTCGGCTTTGAGCGACTTCATCCCTAAGGGTCTCCCATACGGCATCCAGCAGACTTTGGATTTGTATGCGATTTTCATCGCTCATGTGATCCTGTAGATAGGGTTCTACAGCACTTTTGTATTTTCCATGACGAATCACTTCCATTTTGACACCGTACTGGTTTTGGAAATCTTGGTAGTATAGCACCTCTGAGGAGAGCCCTTTGAGTTGCATCATTCCCATGGGGTTCATGAATATACTGTCGGCTACAGAACTCACATAGTAGCCTTTTTGTGACATATAATCGGAGTAGGCATAGATGAATTTTCCTGAGGTTTTAAATTCTTCTAGGGCATTTCTGATTTCTCTGGCTTGCGCCCAACCTGATCCAATAGAGCCAGTGTGCAATTTAATTCCTTTGATCTTCTCGTCCTCTTTGGCTTTTTTGATACTGCCAATGATCTCGTCCATTCCGATCATGCCAGAATCAAAATCTGATAAGCCCTCCAGTGGGTTGTAAACAGGACTCCTGTCCTTAACCTCCGTATTGAGATCCAAATCCAAGACGCTGTTTTCCTTGATCCAGGTACTCCCTGATTGCTCAAAATTGAGAGAAGTGGCAACGGCGGCTATGCCCATAAAAAAGAAAATTGCAACCAATCCCATGGCGACGAAAGTTCCCA
>JAAZUX010000175.1 GCA_018623955.1 Flavobacteriaceae bacterium
ATAATATGTACATAATCTGGCTTGATATAATCCAATAGTCTTTGATAATGGGTTATTACAATAAACGAACGACTCTCGCTTCTAAGTTTATTTACACCTTCAGCAACTAATCTTAGGGCGTCTATATCTAAACCTGAGTCGGTTTCATCTAGAATACAAATCTTCGGATCTAAAAGTGCCATTTGAAGAATTTCATTACGCTTTTTTTCACCGCCTGAAAAACCGACATTTAACGGTCTTCTGATCATGTCATCATCAATATTTAGTTCTGCAGCTTTTTCTTTGACCAGCTTCATGAAAGCGGGGGTTGATAAGACCTCTTTACCATTGGCCTTGTAGTGAGCTTCAAGTGAGCTCTTTAAAAAGGTCATTGTTGTAACACCAGGTATTTCTATAGGATATTGAAAAGCTAGAAATAAACCGCGCGTTGATCTTTCATCAGGATCAAGATCTAGTAAATTTTCATCATTTAGCAATACTTCACCGTTAAGGACTGTATAATCTTCTTTTCCAGCGCAAACATGAGCCAGAGTGGATTTTCCTGAACCATTTGGACCCATGATTGCATGCACTTCGCCAGGACCAACATCAATACTAAAATTTTTTAAAATTTCTTTATCTTCAACAGAAACTGTTAAATTTGATACATTAAACATTTATTTCTCCGTTATTATCCGACACTACCTTCTAGAGAGATCCCAACTAACTTTTGGGCTTCTACGGCAAACTCCATCGGCAGCTCTTGAAGAACCTCTTTGCAAAAACCATTCACTATCAATGCAATTGCATCTTCAACGTTTATCCCTCGCTGACCGCAATAGAATATCTGATCATCAGATATTTTTGATGTTGTTGCTTCGTGTTCAAAAATTGAAGTAGAATTCTTAGTTTCTATATATGGGACTGTATGTGCAGAGCAGTTGTTTCCTATTAGTAATGAGTCACATTGTGTAAAGTTTCTAGCATTATCGGCTTTACGATGAGAAGATACCAACCCACGATATGCGTTTGATGAATGTCCTGCAGATATACCTTTTGAAATTATTTTACTAGTTGTATTTTTCCCGAGATGGACCATTTTTGTGCCTGAGTCAATTTGTTGATATGAATTCGAAATAGCAATTGAATAAAATTCTCCAACAGAATTGTCCCCCCTTAATATGCATGATGGGTACTTCCATGTTACAGCAGAACCAGTTTCTACTTGAGTCCATGATATTTTTGAATTTTTACCCCTGCAATCTCCTCTTTTTGTCACAAAGTTGTATATACCACCGACACCATTTTCATCTCCTGGATACCAGTTTTGAACCGTTGAGTACTTTATTTCAGCGTTTTCAAGGGCAATTAACTCGACAACTGCAGCGTGCAATTGATTTTCATCCCTTTGAGGTGCTGTGCAGCCTTCTAAATAGCTTACATACGACCCTTTATCTGCAATTATGAGCGTTCTCTCAAATTGTCCTGTGTTTTGATCATTAATTCTGAAATATGTTGATAGTTCCATCGGGCAGCGTGTATCTGGTGGAATGTAAACGAATGATCCATCTGTAAAAACAGCAGAATTTAGAGCGGAATAATAATTGTCGGACTTCGGCACTACGGAACTTAAATATTTTTTGACCAAATCAGGATGGTTTTGAATTGCTTCTGATATTGAACAAAAAATTATCCCCTCTTCCGCAAGTTTTTCTTTGAATGTTGTTACTACAGAAACAGAGTCAAATACAGCGTCGACAGCAATGTTCTTTTTAACACCAGCCAACATTTCTTGTTCTTTTAGGGGTATTCCCAGCTTTTCATAGGTTTTAAGTAACTCTGGATCAACCTCATCTAGAGATTTTGGCCCTTCAACATTTTTAGGCGCTGAATAAAAATACATATTATCATAATTGATTTTTGGATAGTTTACTTTTGCCCAATCGGGTTCTGCCATAGTATTGAACCTTTGAAATGCATCTAATCGCCATTCCAACATCCAATCTGGTTCATTTTTTTTCTTTGATATAAAACGTATTGTGTCTTCAGATAAACCAATAGGTGATTTTTCAACATCCATATCGGTAGACCAACCAAACTTATATTTGTCTACACTAATTTCATCAACTTGTTTTACTGTTTCTTTAACTGCTGGCATTGTATGTTTATAACGTTATTATCTATATTATTGGATTATTTTAAATATAATAACTTAGAACTTAAAATTCATCCCCTGAAGTAAATTATTTAAGACTTTAATAAAGTAATCTACTTGATCTAAAGTATTATTCCAACCGAAACTAACTCTTATTGCTCCATTCACGTGATTTGAGTCATATTTTAGAGATTTTAACACATGAGACCCACCAATTTTACCTGATGAACAAGCTGCACCGGCACTTACTGCAATATTATTCATATCCATGCCAATAATCAAATTCTCAGATTTCAAACCAGGGAATATAAGCGTCGTAATTGAATTTTCTTTATCACTATTTATCGCGGGTATGATGATTTCTTTTGAAATATCTTTTATACCTCCAATAAGCCGTTCATGTAAAAGTGCAATGAATTCTGATTCATGTGCCGATGATCCAATACAAGCCTCCATGGCTATTCCAAATGCAATAATACCTGCGACATTTTCAGTCCCAGCTCGCCTACCAAGCTCCTGCTCACCACCAAATAGATCTTTGTAAACTTTTGTCTGATCTTTTAAATAAGCAAGACCTGTCCCTTGTAGACCACCAATTTTATGAGCAGCAAATGTGGCATAATCGCAAACTCTGATATATTCAGCTATATTAAGTTTTCCAATCGCTTGTATCATATCTGAAAATAAAAGAGCTCCATGCTTTTCACAAACACTTGCAATATCCAAAATTGGTTGGATTAATCCAGTTTCGTTATTTACCAACATTACACAGACAAGTGTCTTTCCTGAGAGGCTGGCGAGAGTACTATCGAGGTCTGAAAGGTCTATTTTACCATGTTCATCCATCTTACATGATATACTATTGACTGATTTAGAAAAAATTGTATCCAAAACCGCGCTATGTTCAGTGGGCAAATAGACCATATTTTCAATCTCTTCTGTATGAAGTGCACTATTGATTACATAGTTGCACGACTCTGTCCCACTTGATGTAAAAACAATATTTTCTGAATTACATTCCAAAAAACCTGATATAAGATCTCTCACGTCATTAATTTTCGCTCGAGTTTTCTGACCTTCAAAATGAACAGATGATGGATTATACAGATTAAGAGAGTTTTCTGATGAAAAAGCCTCTAAAACTTCTTTCCTGAGCGGCGATGATGCTGCATGATCAAAGTATATTCTCATTATTCAGGATCCATTATTGATTACTGACTCATCAGAAATTGAAACCC
>JAAZUX010000176.1 GCA_018623955.1 Flavobacteriaceae bacterium
CAAAAAAATCGTGATTGACCGGGCGGTTGTCCGGGTTGCTGTTGGAGACATATTGGGTGTTGCTGTCATCTGTTGTGACCGGATTGATGACATAGCTTTGATATCCCAAAAAAGCTTGTTGGCTCCCAAAGCCATTGTTCTCTCCCAAATACTTGTAAGATTGTGAAAGATCCTCATCGTCATAGGTTTTTATGTCTTGATAAGGAATTCCGTTGGCAAAGGCCAAAAAATAATCATCCAAACCCCTGTTGGGGTTGGTCCCCCTGGCATTGAACTTGGAATTAAAAGAGTGTTCGTTCTGATAATTATAGGCAAATGTCAGTTTTACGAAATCACTGGCCTCGGTGTCGTTGAGGACCAAAACAATTCCGAATTGATCGAAATCTGAAGACCTGGAGTCAATGGGGTTGCTGTTGCCAAAATAATTGGCACCGACTCTGTTTTCGATGGTGTTGAGGGTCAACCCTATTTCGGAGTTAAGGAATACGGCTGCTGCTGCGGGGTTGTCTTTGATGGCAGAAAAATCGCCACCCAAGGCATTGAATGCTCCACCCATAGCCACGTATCTTGCGGTGCCTTTTAATTCTGTTCGTGTGTAGCGCAAAAGGTCATCCATGGACTGCGCATAAGTTCCCAATGGGTATAAAAGTAACATGAGAACATGAGGGATGTACTTTTTCATAGTCGTTAAATTTTAATTCGATATTATCTACCTCTAGAGCTGCTTCTGCCTCCACTGCTGGAGCCTCTGGATCCTGAACTGTAATTGGAGGAACGCCCACCACTCGAATACGATGATCGAGATGAACCATAGCTTCTTCCTGAGTTGTAATTGCTCCTGCTCCTTGAAGAGTAATTGGAATTAGATTGTGATCTGTTGTTGTAGCGAGAATTCTGATTGGATCGGGTGTTGGCATTACGAGTCACCTTGGAATTAGATCCATTGCTGGTCTGTGAAGTTCTTCTGCCTACGTTGTATCGGTTGGTGCTCGATGAATTGCTATTGCCGGTTGTCGTATTGTATTTGTTGTTCCTTGAGTTGTTTGAACTGTAATAGCCTTGGCTGGAACGTCCGCCTCTAGAAGTACTGGAGTTAGCATAGCGACTGGAACCCCTGGAATAGGAGGAATAGGCATAATTCCTGTCGTATCGATTGCCGTAATAACCTCTGTACCCGAATCTGGGAGCATAGAAGGGGTGACCAAATCCGTATCCAAACCTAAAAAAGGGATCGTAAAAACTCAGTCCCCAATTGGGTCGATAAAAACCGCTGTAGAAGAAAGGGCTGTACCCCCAAAAGGGGTCGTAAAAGGAATTATAAAAGCCCCAATTGAAATTAAAATATCCCCAAGGGTTGTTATTGATGTAATAAATCTCTGTTTTACGGGTGCGATCTCCCCATGGGGCCTGGGAATTGACTTGAACATTGCCATTACCATTATTACTGCTGTAGTTATCAGTATCAGTGAAGGCGTAGTTTTGGGGATTGTCCAAGGAGGAGTAATCATCGGCGACGTTGGAGAAATAATTTTTGTAGTAGACCCCGTTGTCATTGGTTTTGGGCTCTACGGTTTTTCTGACAGCCACTTCGCCTCCATAAATACCATCTGAAGCATAGTAGGACACCGTTTGGTAACTTCCACAAGAAAATAAAGTGGAGATGAGAAAAAGACTGCTTAATAGATGGGTCGGAATTAAATTTAGTTTTGTTCTCATTGATGACGCTTTTAGGAATGAAACACAAACAAAAAAATAGTAGTTTTGTGCTTCATCATATTTCATAACAACAGAAACAAAATCTGTGCCAAACTTTACGTGGGAAAAAAATTAACAAGTAGATCAGAGGATTATTCGAAGTGGTATAACGAATTGGTGGTTTTGGCCGATTTGGCAGAAAACTCAGCGGTTCGCGGCTGTATGGTCATCAAACCTTATGGTTATGCCATTTGGGAAAAAATGCAATCGGAATTGGACAAAATGTTTAAGGCCACGGGCCATCAAAACGCCTATTTCCCATTGTTTGTACCCAAGAGTTTGTTTGAGGCTGAGGAAAAAAATGCCGAGGGGTTTGCCAAGGAGTGTGCGGTGGTTACCCATTACCGTTTGAAAACCGATCCTGATGATGATTCAAAATTGATTGTCGACCCCGATGCGAAATTGGAGGAGGAGTTGGTGGTCAGACCCACCAGTGAGGCCATTATTTGGAACACCTATAAGAATTGGATACAGTCCTATAGAGATTTGCCCATACTGGTGAATCAATGGGCCAATGTGGTTCGTTGGGAAATGCGTACGCGTTTGTTTTTGCGTACTGCCGAGTTTTTATGGCAAGAAGGACATACGGCTCACGCTACGAAGGAGGAGGCCTTGGAAGAGACCAAATTAATCAACGGATTGTATGCCGATTTTGCGGAGAATTTTATGGCCATCCCAGTCATTCAAGGTCTTAAATCGGAAAGTGAGCGGTTTGCCGGGGCAGAGGAGACCTATTGTATTGAGGCCCTGATGCAAGACGGCAAGGCGCTTCAAGCCGGAACCTCCCACTTTTTGGGTCAAAATTTCGCCAAGGCTTTTGATGTTAAGTTTGCCACCCAATCCGGAGGTCTGGAATACGTATGGGCTTCGTCATGGGGGGTGTCTACCCGTTTGATGGGAGCACTTATTATGACCCATAGCGATGATAATGGGTTGGTATTACCGCCCAATTTGGCTCCCATTCAGGTAGTTATTGTTCCCATCTATAAAGGACTTGAGCAACTGCAAGCCATTACACTGGTGGCCGATAAAATCAAGAAGGAACTTACATCGGCAGGTATTTCTGTCAAATACGACGACCGGGATAACTTTAAGCCGGGCTACAAGTTCAATGATTACGAACTGAAAGGTGTTCCACTGAGGATCGCCATAGGCCCACGGGATTTAGAAAACAAAGTGGTGGAGTTGGCCCGAAGAGATACACTAGAGAAAAATCTTGTTCCGCTTGAGGGACTGAGCCGGCATATTCAAACCACTTTGGATGAAATGCAAACGAATCTTTTCACCAAAGCACTGAAATTTAGAGATGATCACATTACCGTGGTGGATGACTTTGATGCATTCAAATCCGTATTGGTCGAAAAAGGTGGATTTATTTCTGCCCATTGGGATGGAACTTCAGAAACTGAAGAGGCAATCAAAAAACAAACCAAAGCCACCATTCGATGTATTCCTATAACAGAAACCCCACTAGAGGGGAAATGTGTTTATTCGGGAAAACCCTCTTCCCAAAGGGTGTTGTTTGCCAAAGCTTACTAAGAACCCAATATTTTTTCATTGTTGCATTCTCGCTTGGTTTTTGGGTTGTATAATAATTTTTTTAGGTGTACAGTTG